>PQAL01000014.1 GCA_003105035.1 Anaerolineales bacterium
CAGGCGGTGCAGACAGCCATCGCGGAAGTGACCATGAGCGCGCCCATCGCCACCCAAGCGCCTCCTGCGAGTGCAGTGCCGACCCTGGTGCCCACCGAAATACCGCCTGGACCGACTCCGGATCCCAACCTGCCTGTAGCCATGCTTCCCGCACCTGGCGCAGGCGATCCGGCTGCCGTCGCCAGGTATAACACGGTGATCATGGGTGGCCCTGGTAAGAATTATGTGGTCTACGGGGCATTTCTCGGCGGTCAGGCCGCCACAGTAATCGGAAAGAGCGAAGATGGCTTATGGTGGGCTGTCAGTATCCCTGTCGCGCCTGATGGAGCAGGGTGGGCGGATGCCGCCTGGGTGAACGTCCAAAATGCCGATGGCGTACCCGTTCTACCCGCACCCCCCGTTCCAGCCACGACTGACCTGGTCAAGCCTGGACCGGATAATCCGCAAGCCACTACCCTGGCCAACACCTATGTGCGTGCCGGCCCTGGCACGAATTACGCCGCCTACGGTGTCGCCAACGCAGGCCTCACCGGCTGGGTGATCGGCAAGAGCGTGGATGGCTCATGGTGGGTGGTCCGGGTGAACCCGGAAAAGGTTGGCGTGGGCTACGGCTGGGTCAGTGCCCAGTACGCATCGGCCAAGAACGTCCAGGATGTCCAGACCATCCAGTCACCTCAAGCCCCTGCCTCGATCGTGCAGCCCACCCCAGCCCCGGGCGCGGCCAGCGGAACGAACACCACGGCTGTGAACGTGCGCAGTGGACCCGGGACCAACTACCCCATCCTGGCCGTGGCTCCTGCCGGATCGACCGGTGAGATCACGGGGAAATCCGCCGATGGCGTCTGGTGGCAGGTTAAAGTCCCCACCCAGATCTCTGCCAGTGGATTTGGCTGGGTGTCGGCGGGATATGGATATACCCAGAACACCCAGAATGTGCCGGTCGTGGAAGCACCACCTGCTCCACCGGTCGTCGAGCCTACCCCACCCCCCATCACCGCCACGGGCTGCACGCTGGTCAATCAGACCCCACCGGATGCATCTGTGGAAGCCGCCGGGTCACAGTTCACCACCGTATGGGTGCTCAAGAACAGCTCGACCAGCAGCTGGAGCCAGGCGGACTATGATATTTCGTATGTCGGCGCAGTGGACAATATTCCGCTCCATGTTGGGTCAGATGTCTATGACCTGACCACCAACGTGGACCCGGGCTGGACCTATTATTTCTATATGCCGATGCTGGCGCCTTATGACCCTGGTACATACGGAGAGTTATGGCAGGTCGCCTCGGGCAGTCAGGTCGTATGCCAGTTCTGGATCTATATAAACGTCAAGTAAGTGCCTGAACGGCGATGAAAACGGGAGACTTGCTGATAGAGATACTGAAAAATTGAGGCGCATATCAGGGGGATCTTGATGGTCGCTGCCATTAAGATCCCCCGATTGAATCCTTGCAATTCCACCTGGGACCCACTGGGTATACTGCGGACAGGATCTTGTCAAGAACCAGGACGGATTTTCTGGAGGACTCTAGTAGTCAGCGAGTCCGCTTTCCGCCTTGGTTTTTCTCTCTCGCCAGCCAGTTGATGAAGGTAAGCCGGTTGATATGTTTTAATATCTTTACCAGGTCACTTGAGTTATAACTTAATTTCCATAGCATTGTGGATGAGCCTATTCCCATGAAACCGTAACCGACATATTCAAACTATTCAAGGAACCGATATGTCTAGCCTATCTTTGAAACCCCCAAAACCATCCCGAAAAATATCTGGTTTCGTACCCATCCTGTCTTGGCTGCCAAAGTATGACCGCTCGTGGTTCAGTCTGGATATCATCGCGGGGCTCACCCTGTGGGGCCTGGTGGTTCCAGAAGCCATGGCTTATGCCGGCATCGCCGGCTTACCTCCCCAGGCTGGTCTGTATACCCTGGTCGCCTCATTGCTTATCTATGCCCTGCTCGGTACATCCCCTCATCTGGGTGTCGGGCCTACTTCAGCCACAGCGGCTCTATTAGCTTCAACGATATCAGCTTTCCTGCTCGGTTCCGTCGTGGGGAATGCTGCGGATCCATTAACTTACCAAACCTATGCGGCAGCCTTTGTACTCGTAGTTGGGCTGGTTTTCCTGGCGGCAGGCATAGCCAAACTGGGCTTTATTACCCAATTCTTATCGAAACCCGTCATGGATGGTTTTGTGATGGGACTGGCTCTCTTTGTGGCAGTTGGCCAGCTCAACAAGCTGTTCGGCGTAGCCAAGCCTGACGGTAACACTGTGCAGAAGTTTTTAGGGATCATCAAAGAGTTACCTGATGCCAATTGGGTCACATTTATCATTGGAGCTTCTGCATTGGCTCTGCTTTTTTTGCTGCCGCGCATAAATAAGAGGATCCCTGCTGGCCTGATTATCCTCTTTGGATACATTCTACTCAGCAGTGTGCTAAAACTAGGTGATAATTATGGTGTTGAAGTGGTGGGCAAATTGCCGCAAGGTTTCCCATCCATCGCTATTCCTAAACTGCCTTTCTCAGCCTATCTATCGATGGTGCTTCCTGCAATAGGGGTTCTGCTCGTGGCGTTCAGTGAAGCACTGGGTGTGGCACATGAGTTTGCTGAAAAACATAATTATGATATCAATGCCGACCAGGAATTGAATGCGCACGCCCTGGCAAACCTGGGATCCGGGTTGTTTGGTGGAATGATCGTAGGTGGGGGTATGTCAGCCTCAGCGGTTAAAGAAGGCGCGGGTGCCCGGACGCAGGTTTCGAACCTGGTCGCCTGGGTTGTAACCCTTGTGACAATCCTCTTTTTAACCCCTCTCTTCACCTCTCTGCCTGAAGCTGTGCTGGGAGCTCTGATCATCCATGCGGTCTGGCACATCCTGGCATCTCGCAAGCTAAAAAAACTTCAGGTGGAATCAAAGGCTGAGTACTGGTTCGGCGTGATAACGATGTTGGGAGTGATATTGATCGATGTGGCTGAGGGAATGGTGATTGGTTTGGTAGCTTCGCTTTTGTTTGTTGTTTACCGATCGAGCCGACCGCATCTCTCCTCGCTGGGGCGTGTTCCCGGGGTTCCCGGTGCATATTCAGATCTGACCCGGCACCCTGAAAACCAGGCGGTCCCCGGGATAATGATCTTGCGCCTGGATAGCCCGATCTATTATGCCAACGCTCAAACCGTTCGCGAGAATATCAAGGCTTTGATCGCTAAAGCCGATCCACCCCCGTATGCTGTCATATTGGATTCTGCTGCACAAGACAACCTGGATCTCACCAGTGCCCAGATGCTGAGAAGCCTGGTACGCGAGCTCAAGGCCAAAGGGATTCAGATATATGCCGCTGAAGTGCATGCACCTGTCCAGGAAGCTGCACGAAGATTGGGATTGATCGGGGAAATCGGACGCGCTAATGGTTTTGCTACGGTCGAGGCAGCTGTCCAATTCATTGAGAAAGGGGCCCATCGGCAAAGCATAATCGGCGAGATCCCCACTACGCATGACTCGGATCACTCGTCAGGCTGAGATTTCCTTTCATCTGTCAATTATGGCAATAACCGGACCATCGCGGGGCTGACGATTCGTATCTCCGCTTGTGATGACCGTTATTTTTTTGCTTAATCCCTTGACGGATCGAGTGATCAGGCTGATCTGACTGGCAAGGACACTCACGATCGGGCAATATGACTAAATCCCAAGCTTTTCGATCAATTCAAGGTCAGCCTGCAGGCTGGTTTTGGATAGTTTGACGCCAGACAATTTATCGTCATCATAGCTAAGCATGCGATCGAGATAATCCTGCACTGCCAGACGGGTTTCTACCTGTAAGTTGGTCACCGCAACCTTGCTTCGTAACATCTCGATTTGCTGGATCAGCTCAGCCTGCGTGTCACCTTCACTGACCAGGAACACCTCAAGGTAGAGCCTCAGGCTCCTCTTGGCCATGAATTGGCTGTCATCAGGTTGGTTGAGCAACGTATGTAGCTCAGATTGTTCGAGGTAAATATCGGCTAATATCTTTGCCCGCTCTGCATCGAAGCGCTCACGGACGATGAGCATTCGCATTAGCGATCCTTCATCCAGCTGGTTAACCAGGCTGGCATTCAGCCCCAGCAAGCCTTCCACAGCCTGGTCAAATGTCTCTAAGGCCTCTTTATATTTGCGTGACCGCTTCAAACCCAGCGCAGTCATAATGACTGCCAATGCCTGGGATATCATTCGCATGATGTAGTCTTCGGTTAGCATAGATCGCCTGACGCATATTATCGCATATAATGCAAAGGCTAAAATTACCGCTGCATGAATTCCATTCAGATAGACTGCCTTATGAAATGAACGCGGGAGATTTCCAGATAACTAGACAATCAAGCTCTCCAGGCGGGGCCACATCACCGTACCCTGCCTCTAGGCGGTGCTGCGCAGTAGTGAATTCGAACTCACAATTGTTTGATTTTTGGACAGAGAATCAAACTACTTGTCCATCCCTGGATTGATTTTATAAGTTTTTAAATATCAAGGTCTCAGTAAATATTACACCCGCATCGCTCCCAGAAATCTGTATGCGAAAAGCTAACCCCAAATATGGGATCGAACGTTATTTATTAATTAAATTCACCCATGATTGTCCCCCCGCCGGAGCCACGCTACCTGCCGTGCTGTCACCTGCCGTGATCTTCGGCGGGTCCGGCGGCTGCTATTTGGCGGGATTCGAACCCGCTACAGTCTAATCCGAAGTCAAAGAACTGCTGGTCTTTAACTTGTTTACAGTATTCTTTAGTCAACAGAATCCCTAATATGGCGCTAGACATCTCCAATGAGTCCTCTGAATCCACTGGGTAACAACCCATTCGTACCACATCTGCATCGTTTCACGATAATTGCGAAGAGCAATTATTACATAGCACCAACGAGGGAAGGCAGCCAATAAACCTGTCCAAAGGTGGATTGGAAGATTACGCAGGGCTTCCATTTCTGCATGGCAGGTCGCTCTAGGGTTGGTTGCCATATGGTGTTTATCTCTTACTGATAGTTAAACAAAAAAGTATACAGCCTATTCAAGTATTTGGATGTCGATTTCTCGGAAGCATGCGCGAATTGTGTTGCTATCAGATTGTTGGCGGCCACTTACCATCGACAAACGTAGCTTCCGACTCACCGGGCCAGGGCGGCATTGTGACGCAAATAAACTTTAAGTCTGTGTCTGATACATTTCGGTATTGAAACGCAGTTCCTGTTGCAATATCGAGTGAGATACCTGGAACAAGGTCCGTCACACAGCTCTCCAGGCCATTGTCTCTCCAAATCTCACCATGCCCTTCTAAAATATACCAGAATTCATTGACTGTCGCATGCACCGTTGCTCTATTTACCTGGTGGGGTGGGACAGTGCTGTGGATCATGTTACCGGTTTTGCTATCTATAAGATAACGAATATCTGCACCCGCAGGCGATTTTGCGTCCGGTCGGTCTGGAAGTATTGTAGTCTTCATCGCGCAAACTCCTTAGATATGCCAGAGAGTAAGTAGGATTGTTATGCTTCACCATCTACCGGTTTGACTCACCGGTGGTGTGGCGATTGCGGAGCTACTCATCTCATCGCACCATTTCTCGATAACCAAGTGTGTACCCGCAAAGCCACTGTTCGGTGGAGCCACTGTTAGCCCACTTCATGCAGTTTACGCAACTGTGGTGGGCCCTGTAAAACTCGTTCTCGCAGGGCATCGACTGGCCATTCATCTCCATAATCATCAATGCCAGCGCGATCGGGCGTTAAACATTCTAACCACCATGTCGCTCCTAATTCGGCGCGCTGCTCGACCCAATCAACCCCTTCTTTCGATTCTGCATCCGGTGTAATCCCCATAGCGATGATATCGATTGGCTGTTCATTTTTGCGATGCTTACTTACATAATGAACCATGTCATTTAGTTGGGCGAGCTGTTGTTCGTTATCCCAAACCGAGAACAATGGAAATACGCCATCCCATTTTGCAGCCCTTCGAAAGGGTGCCTTATATGGCCAATTCCCACCCACCCAAATAGGAATGCGAGGCTGCTGTAGTGGTTTCGGTAGAAAATGTGCATTCTCAATGTGGTAATACTCCCCTGCAAAGCTGAACGGTTCACCACTCCATAAACCAACCAGTACACTTAATGCTTCATCCAGCATTGCCCCTCGCTTTTTAGGATCAGGCTCTTCACCCAGATTATCGCACTTGGCTTTTCCTCCCCCGATACCTACGCCCAGGATTAGCCGACCTCCTGAAAGATGATCTATCGAAACCGTCTCGCGTGCCACCTTCCAGGGGCGGCGCCGGGGAAGAGGTGTAACTGTTGTGCCGATACGGATTCGGTGGGTAGTAACAGCAATTGCAGCCAGGGCTACCCAAGGGTCAACCATCGGCAATGCCCATTCCGCAATATGATCCCAAATAAAAAAACCATCCCAACCTGAGTTTTCTGCATCCTGAGCAAGATTGGCCAGAACACGTGCTTCTCCATAGGGACCAAAGTTGGGTAAGTAAATACCGAATTTCATAATCTTGTCCTTTTTCTCAAGTCTCTTATTCCTTTTGCAAGGTTACCATTAAGTGTCCCTGTAAAGCTAAAAAACGCGACAAAATCCGTAGATGTTATAATTTGATATCAAGTTATACATGAGTAGTACCCCTTATTACGCATACGAGAACACTACAAGTGATCAGCCTACACCATCAGCTCTCAGCATGATTGCCTAGACAAGTTTCCCGGGGGTTATTTTGGTTTATATCAAGTCCTTTATGCTAGTTTCTATTATAATTGTTGGAAGGCGAATATTTCATAAAAGCAGAGGAAACTGGTTTTAAATATCGATGCTTCAGGCAAATAGATAATGCCTGTCCAGATTATTTAAATTCTATTATGTACAAAGAAAAAACAATCGCAGTAGTTGTGCCGGCTTATAGAGAAGAATTGCTTATTCGGCGAGTCATCGAAACAATGCCTGAATTTGTCGATCATATAATCATAGTCGATGATGCCAGTCCAGACCGTACCTGTGAAATCGTAGAAAGTTATATCGATAAATTCCCGAACCGTATTACATTGATCCGCCTGCCAAAGAACCAAGGTGTTGGTGGAGCAATTGCAGAAGGATATAAGTGGTGCCGGGATAATCGTATTGATGCAACCGCAGTAATGGCTGGTGATGCGCAGATGGATCCAGAGGATTTACCAGCTTTACTCGATCCAGTAATCGAGGATAAGTTGGATTACTCAAAAGGAAACCGTTTAATTTCAGGTGAAGCTTGGGAAAAAGTTCCGCGTGTACGTTATTTAGGTAATGCTGGTCTTTCTTTTTTAACCAAAATCGCTTCCGGATATTGGCATATCGCTGATTCGCAGACTGGTTATACCGTCGCCAATCTAAAAGTATTACAAACCCTAAATCTGGATGATATTTATAAACGTTATGGTATGCCGAACGACATATTAGTTAAATTAAATATTTTCAATTTTAGAGTCGGTGATGTTGAAATCAGGCCTGTATATGGAAATGGAGAAAAATCCGGTATTAAGCCTTTACGAATAATCCCTAAGCTGGCTTTTTTGCTATTCAAGCTTTTTCTCTACCGTATGGTTCAAAAATACATTATCCGTGATTTTCATCCTTTGATATTATTTTATGGGGCAGGTTTTTTTCTTATGTTATTGGATTTAGGCTTAGCAATTCGCATGTTTTACTGGTGGATATTTGTTGGGCATATACCTCCCATCAATGCCCTGGCGGTAATGTTTTGTGCCATAGCTGGGTTGCAGCTCTTTTTATTTGCAATGTGGTTTGATATGGAATATAACAAAAATCTGCGATGACCATAAATCAAAAGAATTTATTGATTGATATAGGTCATCCGGCTCATGTCCATCTTTTTCGCCATGCTATTCACCACTGGCAGGACCGGGGTTATCAAATCACTATCACTATTCGCGATAAAGACCTGACCAAACAGCTGCTTGATTTATATGGGTTTCATTATGCTGTGGCCTCAGTGGCGCGGCACAGCACCCCTGGTTTGGCAATTGAGCTGCTGGAGCATGATTGGGGCGTTTATAAAGCAGCAAAAAAAACGAATAGCTACTTGCTTATGGGAACATCGGTGGCGATATCCCATGCTGCCCGCCTGTTGGGAGCCAAATCAATGGTATTTAATGAAGATGATAAGGCTGCCGTGCCCACCTTTGTGCGCTTGGCATATCCCTTAGCAGATGCTATCGTGACTCCTGATTGTTTGCACGAAGATTATGGTCATCGGCACATTAAATACAGAGGCTATCAAAAACTCGCTTACCTCCATCCGAACGAATTTACTCCCAATCCAAAGGTGCTATCAAAATTGGGTGTATCCATGGGCGAACCTTACTTTTTACTGCGCTTTGTAGCCCTGAACGCTGCACATGATAAAGGTCAGGTTGGGTTGAGCCAATCAGTACGACGCCGTATACTCGATACCCTACTGGCACACGGGCGGGTTTTCATCACCAGTGAAAGAACTTTACCCGATGAATTTGAACCTTATCGCTTTCCCATCTCCCCGGTGGATATGCACGATGCCCTGGCGTTTGCAAAATTGCTGGTCAGTGATAGCCAAACTATGACTGCTGAAGCGGCAATTCTAGGAACTCCAGCGATACGTTGCAACAGTTTTGTTGGACGTATTTCATATTTGGAAGAATTAGAACATCGTTATGAGTTGACATATGGTTTTCTCCCTAGTGATAGTGAGAAAATGCTTTCTTCCGTAGAGAAGTTAATCACTTTACCTAATATTAAAGAGACATGGCGGGAAAGACGTGAAAAAATGCTTTCTGAAAAAATCGATGTAACATCCTGGATGGTTAAGCTGGTTGAAGATTTTGGTCAAACCAAGTTGTCTTAGGAAAATTGGCATGAAACACTTATAGTGAACTCATAAGTTTACAGGCATTCTTTGGGTTTCTTGGGGGTACATTTATGGATGCACTTGTGGTTTTATAGATCACCAATGAATTGCTTAATTTGCTCTTGTGCGTCGACATAGTCTTGATAATTCGACAGGTCCACCTTTTCTTCTTTAGCAGTGAGTTTATAACGTATTGCTCAGCCGTGTTGTGCAGCCATACAAGCCGCTATCATGCTGCTTTGAATATCTTCCTATATCAACATATACAGTTGAGCTCTCACCGCAGACTGGAAGTCTTGGTATCTTTGATAGGTTTGAAGTGTAAAGTCAGACTGACCTATCTAATAGGATAAGTGGGTTGGTTCCTCTTCAAGCGATTTATTGAGATTCCAATCTTGGATAGCCCGGTATAAGGCATCCAGGATTATTGCTGTTTACCCCCGTCCAACTCCAAGATGGATAATAGTTATGCGCTACATCCGAACGTGCTTTGGGTAGCACGCACCCAGGTCTTTGATTGTGATAGGATAATATGGATATTAATAATTACTGTTTTTGGTGAGCATTCTTCTTTGTCTGAGGAATTGCGACAACTTATTCTTGTGCATCAACTCCAGGATACACTTGCGATCAAATATATATCCATTTTACGAAGGATGCAATTGGTGGGTGAGATTTTGACTGTTTTAAGTTTGATACTTCTTGCCAGAGTTTTAAGCTCCATTTCTACTTGATTCATCGACCTTCTATCTTTTTAGTCGTGAGTATTACCTCATTGCTTCACTACCCGACCTACATCTGTGTGTTGTCCTGATAATGGACGGCGAGCGCTTCATCTTTTTCTGTGACTAACTCTATGTTCAATTTGCCCATATATGTTCCAACTCTGCAAAACACTCTCGTCGGTGTGGCTTGTCTTGTGGCTATTCAAAGATCCAGACCGCTCGCCCTTTGAAATCTGCCTTCTGACGACCAATGTATGTGATTTTTATGCCTTACTCACGACTGGCTCGCATCAGCTTTTTATCTCGAGCCCAAGCACGATATCATACAGATCATGAACCCGGAAATGAAACCGTGCTGTTTTGTAATAAAGATATATTTTCTAGATTTTTCTTCTCCAATGGTTGGTGGCTAGTTTTTGTGGTCCATTATCCCTTCAAGCCCGGGTATACTATACCAAATCGTACGGATTAGCTATCCCGCTTGATTCTAGTGTTGGCTTTGTTATATCTCTGGTTTATATCTAGTGTTACGATAACGATCCAGGATAGTTGTACAGTAGGAGGATTGTAAGAATCGGCAGGTTTTAAGTCAGTTAAAATCAGCTTTTACTTTATCAAATGTTTTTAATAAAACAATTCCCATACCCGGGCAATCAAAGTTTTTCTCATTCATCATCAATCAGTGTAGCATTTGACCTAGGATCACCACATTAATCTGATTTTGACTTGTGGAATTATCTGCAATAAAAATCGAACACAAACGATTTATTATTTGAAGGAAAGGAATTATTCTTAATTTATGGAATATTCGCTAGAAACAATAGCTCAAATTCTAAAATATGCACTTAATTATGCTGAAGTCAGAAATTATAAAGGTAGTGATAAGTTTGATGCTTTGAATAGCCCATTTTCCAAAATTATTGTGAATTCAAAATTACTGAAAATAGTTTTTACTCAAATCATTGCCCGTTCGCCAATTAATTTAAGACCTATCTTTCGAATACCAAAAGAGAAAAACCCAAAGGGGATTGGTTTATTTGCCCATACTTACGCAAATCTATACGATATCACTGGTGACATTAACTTTAGGGAAAAAATGGATAAATGCCTGGAATGGTTATTACAATATCCATCTCCAGGTACATACGGTGGACTTTGTTGGGGCTACAACATGCCTTGGCAATCATCCCTTTTTTTTGTCCCGCGTTATGGGCCAAATGCGATTGTTTCTACAGCTATTGGACAAGCAATGCTACGAGCGTATGAAGTAACTAACGAGTCAAGATATTTAGAATGTGCAACAAGCATTATCGGATTTATTCGCAAAGATCTTCACAAACAATTTGATGATAGTGGTCTGTATGGTTACAGCTATACCCCTTATGACCGAACAATGGTCATCAATGTTTCTGCACTTATTGCAGGTTTTATGATCCGTCTTTATAAATATGTGCCGCAAGTAGATCTCCTTGAAGAAAGTCGTAAATTAATGCAGTTTGTAGTGAGTAAGCAAACTGATTATGGTGCGTGGTTTTATATGCATCCTCACACTTCATCTTATCTTAAGCACGACAATTATCATACGGGTTATATTCTGGATTCGCTTTTACAATATTTGATCGTATCAGGTGACCAACAATGGTTGGACGCATATAATCAAGGAATTGAGTTTTATAGCTCGAAGTTATTCAGAGATGGATATATTCCAAAATATCAACATAACCAGATATATCCAATTGATATTCATGGAGCTTCTCAAGGAATAATTACCTTTTCGCTGGCTTCTCAAGTTAATACCGCTTATCGTCATCAAGCCTTGTTAGTAGCTTCTTGGACCTTAAGTAATATGCTGGCAAATGATGGACATTTTTACTTTCAACATTCAAGATTTATAATCAAACGATATCCATTAATGCGATGGGCGCAGGCGTGGATGTGCCTGGCATTATCTGACTTGCTTCTTGTTCTGAATGGCAAACCGGTGAATTGAAACTTGTAATTACTAATTTGATGATGAGGATTTGTAATGAAGCAAATTATCCAGAATTTTAAATCCGGAGTTTTATCTATTGAAGATGTACCTCAACCCACCTTAAGACCTCAAGGAGTATTGGTCCGTAATCACTACTCTTTGATCAGTCTGGGGACAGAGGGAAGCACTATAAAAACCGCACAAAGAAATATCCTTGGTAAAGCGTTGGAACGCCCCGACCTAGTTCGTAAAGTCATTAATATCGCCAATCGGGATGGTCTAATGACGGCTTTTCAAATCACAAAACGAAATCTCGAAACCTCATTACCACTAGGATACAGTTGTGCGGGAACAGTAATCGATGTAGGCTCAGACATATCTGACATAAAAATTGGTGATCGGCTCGCCTGTGGTGGAGGTGGTTATGCCAACCATGCCGAAGTAGTTTATGTACCGAGAAATCTATGCGTAAAGTTGCCTGATAAGGTTGATTTTCGTCAGGCTGCGTTCGTGACAATAGGAGCAATTGCAATACAGGGAGTACGCCATGCGAATGTTTCTTTAGGTGAAGTCATTGCTGTGATTGGGCAAGGTTTGATTGGATTACTAACCAACCAGATTCTCCATGCTGCAGGATGTCGCGTAATCGGAATCGACCTTGATCCAAGAAAGATTGAAATAGCGAGACTATTTGATATCGATGATGTAATTCTTCGGAATGATCCTAATTTATTCGGCAGGATTAATCTACTTACCAACGGAATTGGAGTCGACAAGGTAATAATTACTGCCGCTACTCGATCTAGCGATCCTGTTATCTTAGCGGGAGATATACTACGTAAAGGTGGACGAGTGGTCTCTGTTGGAAAAGTTGGGATGAATATTCCTCGTGAGACTTATGTGTACAAAGAGCTTCAATTTTTAACCTCGATGTCTTACGGACCAGGTCGTTATGACCCGAATTATGAAGAGTATGGCATTGATTATCCAATTAGTTATGTAAGATGGACTGAAAATCGAAATATGGAAGCATTTGTTGATTTCCTAAAGAAGGGAAGTATTCGTGTTGAACCATTGATTACACATGAATTTCCAATTGAACAAGCAACACAAGCGTATGAAATAATAAATGATGGTGGACAAAAAGGAAATACGCCAGTAGGTATTTTATTGAAATATAATTCTGAGAAAATGGTTGTACCTTCCAGGATCGCGATTAATGAAAAAATATCACGAGACCCATTATCACATAAGGTACGCCTAGGAATTATTGGTGCGGGTAATTTTGCTTCCAATGTACTCATACCAATTTTGGCGAGGTCGAATAGGATCGATTTCCGAGCAATAACAACAGCTCAAGGATTGAATGCATTGTCAATAGGGAAAAAATATCAATTTGGATACTGTGCTGAAAGCGTTGAACAGATCTTTAGTGACAGCAAAATTGATGCCGTGATGATTTTTACTCGCCATGACACGCATAGTTCATTGGTTTCATCGGCATTAGAAGCAGGGAAATTTGTCTATGTAGAAAAACCATTAGCTGTCAATTCTCAGTACCTAGATCAAGTAGTTGCAGCCTACGATTCGAAGCAAGGAAACGGAAGGGTAATGGTGGGTTTCAATAGGCGTTTTTCGAGTTTTATGCCAAAAATTAAAGGTTTCTTTTCCAATAGATCGCAACAGATGGTTATTACTTACCTGGTCAATGCTGGTTTTCAGCCCAGGAATAAATGGATTCATGATCCTATTGAGGGAGGGGGGCGAATAGTTGGAGAAGTTTGTCATTTTGTGGATGTTATGCAATATATCACTGGTGCAAATCCTGTATCAGTATGGTCTCACACAATAGCAGGAAATAATCGTGAGGACATAATCAATGTTGACAATGCCACATTAAGTATTTCTTTTAGCGATGGATCAATCGGAACTATCATTTATGCTTCAAACGGAGATAAGTCCTTCCCGAAAGAACGTATAGAAGTCTTTTGTGATAGTTCAATTGCAGTTTTGGATGATTTTCGTTCTCTAAAACTTATTCGAGATGGACGTGTAAAGAAAATTAGTGGAAAATTTGGCCAGGATAAAGGTTTTGAGAACGAAATGGAGGCATTCATAAATACGGCGATTGATAATAATCCCGTCCCTGTTTGTTTTGAAAGTTATATTTTGACAACGAAAGTTACATTTGGAGCATTAGAATCACAAAAAAACGGTAACCTTATCAAAATATATACATAATTCCGAGAAATAAACTAAATATACACATCAATCAAAGATTACATTGATAATTCCGAATTAAACTAATTTACGAGTTACTAAGAACAAGATACTTCATGAAAAAATACCGTTTTATGTGGCTTTTTGGCGCTTTGATATTTATTACTTTTGGAATTTATATATTGAAAAAAGTTGATATTTCTGTTCTGAGGAATCTATCCGTATCGACAGTCATAAACCTTTTGATTCTCGAATTATTATCTGTGGTCGTTTATGCAATTGGCGCTTGGATAATGTTGCGAGGAACGGGGGTAAAAGCAGCCTTAGGAAATGTTTATTTAATAACGACAGGTGGAGGGACTGCGATAAATTTTGTGAGTAATATAGGTCTAGGTATACCTACCCGTGTTCTATTATACAAAGCAGTAATCGATGTTCCAATATCCCTTGGAACTGTTGCTGTCGCTTTGGAGACAGTAGGATGGTTCATCGTGATCGGTTTAATAACAATTATCCCTATGCCAGGAATTTGGGATAGGAATGCGTGGGGACCATCTCTGTTGGTATTATTGTTTGCCATACTGGCGATTGTTTTATTCCGATATTTACCAAAATTGGAGCATTTAATCCCCATCAAAATCCTTGGATTAAAAACCAAGAGCGTCACGAATACAATTTCAAACTTTCGCAGCGGAATAAAGAATATGCGCTGGACGAATTTCATTGCTGCGTTGGCAATCTTTTGTTTGAATTACTTTATCCAGGCTCTGGTATTGTATATGATTCTTAGAGAATTCGGATGGCAGATTAATATCTTCTATCTTAATTATATTCTTGTTTTGTCTATTCTGGCTGGCTGGACATCGCCATTACCTTATGGATTAGGTACCCGCGATATCTCTTTAGGTTTACTATTATCTCGACTTGGTATACCTCAAGATGTTGTTGTTTCAACAGTATTAATTCAAACCATACTACGAACCAGCATTCCATTGATATTAGGCTTAATTTCCATTGCGATTCTTGGTATTGATCGTTTTAAGAATTTAAAAGGTGAAACTGTAAATAATAGCTGATATTTCTATGTGTGTACGTAGCTTTTTATTACTGGAGCTAATTCATGCAATTTTCCGCTAATGCTTGGATATTTATATATTTGGTTCAGCTAGTGATAATTTCATTTGGATTAGGTAGTCTAGCACTCGCGAAGGAGCAGTTTTTAAAGGTTCCGGCCATCTCCAGGTTTTTAATTGGTTTTTGTTTAGCACCTTTTGCCTTGGGGGGATGGGTTATTTTACTCATTACTATACTGCCTGGTTCTCCAAGTTGGCTTTTTATAATCCCCCCAGTAATTATTGGTATTTTGTTATCTGTGATATTTGGGCCTAACACCATTAGGGAGCTCATTCGGTATCCTAAGAGTTCTACTGAAAAAATGAAATCTCGATGGGTAACATATTTTGTATATGTTGGTTTAGTAATTGTCATGATAATAACTGCTAAGAAATTAGTTCTTAATGCTATTCCACCAGTAACAAGTAATGACGCATTAGTTTATATGGGTCAAGCATTATATATTGCTGAAGAACGATCAACCAAAGATGGACCAGGCTTTTGGGACTCGACTAATGGTAATTTCCGTGGTGATCCTCATGGTTTGTTGTTTCCTGCTTATCTAAGCCATGCGTTAATGAATACTGGAGGAGAACTTGGATATCCGAATGACTATGCTGTTCGGATAGCTTTTCAAACTACTTTCGTCTATATGTTGCTAGCCATTATTGCTTTATCAGGTGTCATTAAACGACCTGGAATTGGTTCATTGGCTGTAATTATTTTTCTACAAGTTCCTCAATTGGAATATATTAGCTACCAAAATAGCCGAGATGCTTTCCGAATAATTCCACTATTGCTTTTCGCAACAATTTTGGTTGGATTTTCAACCAAAAAAATGCAACACCAGCGAATTAATTTGCCATTATTACTACCTCCATTCATTTTAGTAATTTGCGCTGCCATGGGACACACCTTGAATATTTTAATTGTGTGCTTTATGATTTTCGCATGGGGAATATATTCAGTTTTCATGAGTATCAGATGGCAAAGTATTTTCTTAATCGTCGGAGCAGTCGGGATAGGATTATTCTTCGGAAGCTTAAGATATGTAAATGCATATATAGCTACAGGAAACCTGAGAGGCAATACAGAAAAACAGACTGCCATTGCTGGAACAGCGCTTTCAGAAGTATATTTGGAACAAAGTGAAGCTAAACTTAATGGCGCAACAACTCCACTACAGCAATTATTTGTTATTTTTCAAAGGGATGGTTTCAGGTTAAGTGTGCCAGGAATTCTAAGTGCATTATTATTACTACTATTGTGGAGTAAGAAAAAAGACGATGAAAAAATACAAATTGGTGCTTTTTATAGCCTTCTATTATTATCGATTGTTTTGCCGTTTTTCATGTTATTTAAAGTAAATGGAATTGTACTAACCGAATGGTTTGCCAATAACTTTCGTTATTCCTTACATTGGTATCCTTTTGCAGCAGTGTGTATTTCGGTATTAATTTGGTATTCCTATGACACTCTTGAATATTTAATAACATCTAAGCAAGAAGCCAGCCTTTCATTACCATATCCAAGATATCGATCAATTTTTCCAAAAGCTTATTTTGTAATTATTGTTTTACTATTGATTATTTCAGCATCTAAAGTTGTTTCTTCAGAAGAATGGCGCGTAAAAGTTACCAATGATGACACGCTTATCGAGTTACTTAAACCCATAACTGAAGCTAAGCAGCTTCTACCCCCAGGAGAGAATCTATTAATAGATACAAACCGCTGGAATTATTATATTGATAACACCGGGATAGTTTTGTATACAAAACCAACATATGCGATTCTACAAGGAAAAACAATTGTAGATTTGAAGGATGCTCTTAAAAGTCTTAATATTGGCGCTGTTGTGCTAACAAATAGTGATATTGATAATTGGTGGCGGAATATTCCTTTATATTCAATATTAGTAGATCCGGATGAGGCATTCATATTAAATCAAAATAATGTCCAGACATCTTACATTGTTGATAATACGCTTGTGGAATTAAATTCAAAATTATTAACAAACCAAGGAATGAATTGGGTACAATCAAATTTTCTTGGCAAAGAACAGTATTGGACAGTTCCAATATTAAACTATATATCGAATATTCTTAATATTAATCCCTCTTACGTTTCCAGTTATTTGCGTGAAGGCGAACAATACGAATCACCCTATGATCCTTCGGTTTCCTTCGATTTTCTAACAAACATAATTTCGGCATACAAAACAACATCAAACATTTCTACCAATATCAAGCGTACCTCATTCATCATCAATGAATTGCCAAAAGGTATATTATTTGAGCATCCGCCCTCATCCGTTGAATATACAATAACAATTCCTGCGTATGCGAGTTTTTTATTTTATTACCAGTTGGATCCTTATACCTGGAATAATGGTATGGGCGATGGTGTACAATTTGACATTCTTCTTTCTGATAGCAATAATACGAGACACCATTTATTTTCTCAATTTATCGATCCGAAAAATTTTCCAGAGCAGCGGCATTGGTTTACTGGCTCAATAGATTTAAGCAGGTGGACTGGACAGACTGTTTCAATCACATTTTCAACCGACTGTGGACCTAATAACAATTGTGACTACGATTGGGCTGGTTGGGGTGAACCTCGTATCGTACAACCGGTAGTTTATGATTTTTTGAAGCATTTTCCAGATGCTCAAAGCGAATTGCTATTTGAAAATCCTGGAAAGATCGATATAACAAACCAAACGATTAACAATGATTCACGCCCCATTCTTTATGAGCATCCTTCTTCCCGGTTGGTCTATTCTATGACCCTTCCTCTTAAATCTGTTCTCAAGTTTGGTATTGGCATGGCTTCTGAAGTATGGGATCCGGCAAAAGGAGATGGAGTCGAGTATAACATTTATATCCGATATCCTGATAATCCCAACCTGGTTTATAGGATATTTTCAAAATATATTGATCCAAAAAACAACCCAAACGATCGAATTTGGTTTGATGAAGCAGTAGATCTCAGTCAATACGGGGGTCAGATGGTGCAAATAATCTATGAAGCACTCCCAGGACCAGCTGGAAACAGTGATTTTGATTGGGGTGGATGGAGCCAACCGGTATTAATTGATGAAACTTCATCCGACACTGAAAAAGGATTACATTGAAATTAACTTTTCAGCAGTTGGAATATTTTGTTGTACACAATACAGATACTAAATGATGATCCATACTTATCGTAGTTCAAGTATATTGCGCTTAATCCTGGGTTTACTATTAATAGTGAGTTCGCTGTTTATTAGTTTTTCGTCGTTAAGTTTCCCCTTTGCTTTTGAAGCAGGAGGCATGGTTGCTCTTGGCATTCTCCTGGGTATGTTATTCTGGAGATGGAAGAAAGGTCATCGATCTGCGCATGACCGTTTCCATAACTACAATTATCTTCTTGATCTTGCGCTTGCCTTAATAATCATCTCAGGCACTACGCAGGCGCTTGTTTCAATAAATCTACCTTCATCCAACCTGCCTATAAACTTTATTCCAGGAATGAAGCAGATCTACTTGCTCCTATCTTGCATAATGGCAATAGTTTCAATTTTAGCTATCAATGCCTGGTCTGATTATGGTCGCATTTTGGCTAGTTTGCTTAATGCAGCATTGTTTAGCTCAGTACTTTACATCCCTAGCTTTGCTGTATCCGAATCCGGTCCGGTATATGCACCGATTTTTGCTTCTTTTCTTTTGGCAGCTCTCAAATATTTACAATTATCAGATTTGTCCAGTGACCAATATAGCCAAAGTATAGGAATTAAGGAATCGGCACTCCAAATAAGCAATAGATTTATAATTCTACTACGATCGCCAAAACGATATTTTTCAAGTATCTTGACCTGGGGTTGTCTCTACCTAGGGGCTGTTGGGTTAGCAGTCTTGTTCTCACCCGTGCCAGGGCGGAGCTTATATTTTTGGCTTGAACTAGGGAGCATGCTGGGTTTAGCAACCATTGCCTCTCATGTGATCCGAGGAACCATTTCCTGGCGTATAGCAGCCTGGGCAATCGTAGCCATTGCCGGTGGAATACCAGTAGTATTGGGTATTATCAAGCTGGTGAGTCTGATAGCACCTTTTGGCCTGCTGGCTGCTCTATCTTATCGGTTGCATCCGGTCGAGATGGGGGGTGCCAATTTTATCGCTCGCTCTGTTTTATGTGTCATACCTCTCGCTCTAGCACTGTCATATCGTAGTACGAGCAGAGCTGAACATTGGGCTACCCGGGGCATGCTGGCTGGCAGTGCATTTGTAATGATTTATAGCCGTTCATGGGTTGGTTGTTTTGGATGGTTGGCAGGATTGATTGTCTATATCGTACTTTTGTACTGGCCTAATCTGTCTAAGTTACGGATCAGGTTAGGCAGCTTAATTATCGGAAAGGGTGCTCTGATACTACTCACCCTGCTTTTGGCGTTAGGTTTCTTGGGGTCAGCATTCTATATAGCACCTCGCCTTAATATTTACTCGTACAACGGGCGATTAATGCACTGGGAAGGCGCATTGCTCGCCTGGGCCGATCATCCACTTTTCGGTGGCGGTCCAAATAATCTGACCTTACAAACGCCTTATGCAAACGAGGTTGCACTTTCAGTAAGTACACAGGTTACAGATGATGATCCGATTAACAATATTAGAGTTAATAGGACTGCTTTAAAAATCCATTCCTTGAATAATTTCTTACAAGCCGGCTCGGAATCAGGCATCCTCGGTTTCCTCGGCTTTATCGGTTTTCTAATAGCGCTCGTTTGGCTAGGATTAAAAACAATCTTTAAACCCAAAGAAGAAAATGCGGAGTTCCAAAAGATACAACGGGCTTGGGCCGCTGCCTGCCTGGCGGGGATAATTGGTGAATTAGCCTACGGTATGGCAGATTCATTGAATGTGACGCCGTTTTTTTTCAGTTTCCCAATTTGGGGTTTGATTGGTTTACTAGTTGCTCTACCTCACCTTGAACAAAAAGAGAACCTTGTAAGCGGTATTATTCCAAGAGGAGAAATTCCTGTTTATTCTTTTTCATCATCTGGGGAGAATAATAACTACCATGGGGGTTCGAAAAACCATTTATCGCAACTTTACCAGTCGGTACTGATAATCATAGCTCTTCTAGGAGTACTCAGTCCTTCCATTTCATATTATTACTACACAAGAGGTTTTATTGCTTTCCAGGAACATCGATGGATTGACGCTAGCAATGCTTTATTAACTGCTAATCGTTTTGATCCTTTGAATGACAAGATCATTGCCATGGCTGCCCATGTTTATTTGGAGAGAGGAGAAATTTTAGACGGTATCAGGAACTACGAACGAGCATCAAGTCTCAATCAAGGCTACTCGCCCTATCTAGATCAATTAGGCTGGTTAGCCTGGTATCAGGGCAATCTAGGTCAAGCGACATCCTATTTTAAAGATGCTATATCCAAAGATCCAAAAGAGCAATGGCAGGATGGTTTGCATGAAGATTTAGGACTGGCACTAGCTGTCCAAGGCTATACAGCTGAAGCCTTGGATATGTTCAAAACGGCTATCGAGTTGACTCCATCTTCAGCTGCCGATCCAATCTGGAAGATCCAGGTTTTAACTAATGACGGTTTAACTGCCCAGAACCCAATACTACAACTCGATCCAGTCTATTTTTATGGCTCACCGAAGGACCTTGAGCCACGAATAAAAGCTCATCTTGGTTTAAGCGATTATACTGAACGCCTGTTTTCATTGCGGACGGGAGAGAGCAGCCCTCTAACTCTCAATGATGTTATTAATGCAGTTTATGTGGATTATCAAGACGCTCGTAGAAATAACTTAACCGATGCTCACCTTCTTTTAGCTGCCTATGCTGAAGCAGCTCGCCAATCGGATTTGCTTTCCATCGCTGAGCAAGCCTACCGTGAATTCCAAGAATACCAACCACACAGTGCCTACGGTTTTCGTGACCTTGGCACTCTGTATTCAAAGCAAGGTCGCTTGGCAGATGCTCAATTCGAGCTAGAACGTGCAGTTATCGTCAGTCCAAAAAATACCTCCTCTCGCTTCGAACTCATTTCTGTGTATTTAGATAGGAGAATGTGGCCAGAAGCTGGTAATGAAATTAGTAAGATTGAACAACAATCTGTTAAAACTATTTTCCATTCGGATATGTATAATTCCAGGCTTTATGAACTTCGATCACAATATTACCGGGAGCAGAATAATCTTGCCCAAGCCATAATTGAACTGGAAAAAGCTGCATTGATCGATGGAACACCCGAAGATTATCTGGCTCTCTCAAGTATGTATCGGAGTATTGGAGATTTACAAGATTCAACTAATGCATGTCTTCGAGTAGCAGTATTAATGGGACAATCCTACGCTCGCCCTCTGGATTCGCGATTATGGGATATAGGACAATGCTTATCACAATCTACTGAATCAAATATTGCTAAAAAAATTGCTACAATGCCTCAGCTTCGACCAATAATTAGCAATATTATTCTAGGACATTTTTATTTTATCTCTGGCTTGTTCGAACAATCGCTTGCGTATTATCATTCTGCAGCATATGCCAATCCATACGACGGCGGCATCCACTTCTTCTTAGGGAAAACATACGAAGCGCTTGGAAAACAAGACCAAGCAGCGGATGAGTATCGTAAGGCTGATGAGCTAAATCCGCGTGAATCACTATCTCTGTTGGCCTTAGGTTGGATGCAATGGGCTCAAGGAAAAAAGGAAGAAGCTATTATTACTTATCGAAGTGCTGTCGATCAAACACCAGGATGGGATGAAGCGCATACTACCCTTGGGAATGCTTTTCTTTATGTAGGTGATCGCATTAATGCTGATGAGCAGTTCAACCAGGCATGTATTTTAAAAGCTGCAGCCTCGATGGGTAAAGTTTATAATTTTATCGCCTACCTGGGTGAGGCCGCTATCACATCACCTGCTGCAGAATATGTACGCGCCGATTATTTTACAATTGAAGGAAATCGGGAGCCTGTTTTATATATGCACCCTGATTCTCAAGTGGATTTTACACTTGCCATACCAGAAGATGGTGCCAGGTTGTCATTTGACATTGCACTATCCCCTGAAGTATGGACTCAACCCGGTGATGGGGTTACTTTTGGATTATTCGTTGAGGATAGCCCTGATACTTCGAAGGAAATATGGTCAGCTTATATCGATCCCAAGGAAAACATAGAAGATAGGCGTTGGTTACCGTATACAATCGATCTTAGCCCTTACGGAGGGCAAATTATTAAGCTCATTTTTACAACTAGTTCTAGTCCATCAGGTGATAATCGTTATGATTGGGCCGGTTGGGGAAATCCTCGAATTTCTATACAACCATAGAAAAATATCGGTTATTTGGATCACAAAAGTTATTTTTAATTAATTTATATTTCCTGAATAAGCGTAGCGTTTGGGTGAGCGGTCTGGGAGTCGATACGATTTTGAAAAACTTGCAAACCAATACCTTTTCTGCTACCAATTACGAGGAAAGAAAAGATTGTTTACGACCGTAGCCAGGGTTGGTTGGCGATGCTGAGGTTATGCTGTTGTTTGGCAATCCTGCTGGATTTAGACCAACCGACGTTGCCTGGGATGTACCCGAGAACTACGCCACGGCATGTTTCTTTGGTGTCTTTGAAAACAGCACAGCAATGGATGATCTGGCTGGTAATAAAGAAAGAATGCTGTATGGCTGCGAACCGGTGACTTATATAACCTAACAAAATACACTGAACGATATCCTGGACGAAATTATCAAGGTCAGGGATGGCAAGCCGCTCATCCTGCGTTTGACTGATTATTATATTCCGGTTCACTCTCTTTACTGAGCAACAGGGTTGGATGATGCATGTGCATTCTGTATGGGAAATTTTATAACGGCTATTCAGAAGGTTGCGAAGGAACGCGGTGTGCCTCAGTGCATATAATGGATGCTTTGAAAGGGCCGGATCATATGCTGGATCCCAGGGAAAGTGGGGATATCGGAGATGATAGTGGGCACCTGTCTGAGAAAGGTTGTGAATTTGTTGCAAAAATGCTGCAGCAATCGGGTTGTGTAGAATGGAAACCGTAAATCCATCTAGGGTACTGTCCGGAAGGTCACATATAGAATACTCCTTTGGATTCGCACTCACAACCACTTGATTTATCGACAGAGAATCGAACTGCTTGTCCTTCCCTGGATTGATTTTGTTAGGTTTTACTGTCAAGGCCTCAGTAATTATTACACCCGCATCGCGCCCAGAAATCTGCCTGCAAATAAAGCTAGCCCCAAGTATGGGATCGGACGTTATATATTAATTAAATTCGCCCATGATCGGCACCCCCGGCGAAGTCACGTCACCTGCCGTGCTGTCACCTGCCGTGATCTTCGGCGGGTCCGGCGACTGCCATACATTCCGGCGGATTCGAACCTCCCGAATGGTGAACGTTTGAGACTACGCATAACTGTCTGATCCGAAGGGAGATGCTCTATCCTGTGGGCAAAGAGCGTATTCGTAATATACACTGGCCCTTTAAAATCCTTTGGCCATTAGTGTGAAATTTTTACTGAGAGTTTATAACCTGCAGCAAGTCACACCTTTTTAAACTGAAGTAGGTAGGTTTTCGATTGGCTGTAGATATGAGGAACTTTAAAGTTTATTAGTCAATGACATATACCGAGAACAGGAGTAACTTGTGGATTATGGCATGAAAAACAATGCATCCTAAGATAAGCAATTTTATGCAATAGAAATATCATTGCCAAGAGAGGAAATTATATTCTACTTAGGATTTTCGTGAGCGTTTTGTCTGACCTATGTTTCATGCGCCAATAACGATTTGAATGGCTTTCAATATTTCCTGAAGTTGTTCATTTGATATTCTTCCAATGCGGTTGATAAACCTGGCCTGGGACACCGAGCGGATTTGGAACGCATCCGCGGCTGAGGGTTTACCCAGGCCGTTGGCAGTGTTTGGCTCAATACGTACCATCCATGGAGCGATTTGGTAGTGATCTTTCCAATCCGTCAATGGGACGATGACTCGCAATGGTAATGACCCAATCGCATCTTCACTGACAATTATGGCTGGGCGCGTTTTCTTAATCTCTGCTCCAACCGTTGGATCGAGATTGATAAGCCAGATCTCACTCTTACGCATGAAAATCCTCATTGTCGAGAGCGCTAAAGACGGTGAGTTCAGGATCGCTACGGTAGTCAGCCAATAATGCTTTTGCAGCCAATTCTAAATCTAACTTCTTGCGCTCTTCCAGCTGCTTTTGCAACATCTCTCTAACTACGTCCGACAGGCTGCGTTTCTCACGATGAGCTATCTCTGCCAGAGCTTTGTGCTGCTCTGGCTCAATTAAAATTTGAGTACGGTACATAGTTATTTCTCCCAGATCGTCATACACAATAATTATACATTGATATTATACATCATTTTCTTGTGTTTCATATTCTCCATTTACCCACTAGGCCGGCTTTCTGGTGAGTGTCGGTTCCAATTATGGAAGCCAACTCCACGGAGTGAGGCGACAAATCGAAAATTTTTTATCCCAAAAGCTTATGCAAGTCAAATTTTTCTCCATTTTTATAACGGCCAGCATACCAGCGATGCTTATCCATGACAGCCGGCACACCGCTGCTTCGATTATGCTTGATTATGGGATTCCTCCGATCATGGTGGCTGGGATGCTGGGCCACTCTCTGACGATCATAATGACCACTTATGCTCACTTAGCTCGCTTTGCTCGCGATGCTCCCTGCGTTCGCAATATTCCAGGGACCCAGGATGAAGCGGCTCGACTGATGGATGATATTCTCATTCCAATACCAATCGAAATCAGAAATTGGTAATATTTCATTACTTTTTATATCGCAACACTTTGCGCGTATAATAAAGGGAAGAATATATTCATTGAATTCCCAGGATTTGATCAAAAGGAATGGTGGCTTGAATGAATCCACGAAAAGCGTTTGATCAAGGCATTGTGGCTGGGGTATTTTTAATGCTGGCTGCTAACGCAGTCTACTGGTTAATAAGCTCTTGGTCTTCTGAGATTAATTCAGCAAGAACAACTCTGGTGATTCTCCAACTTATTGTTGGAATTGGTGTTGCTGGCTATTTTCTTTTTCGGCGTACACAATATTCTAAGGTTGCATAATTGTAAAAATCCTTTCGGAACGAAATCCGCCTATTTCACCCTCATCATGCAGGATCAGGCATCTCCCTGATGGATGGTACTCTCGCTCCGATCTGGATCGATCTCATATCTTATAAACCATAAGCTGATTACGAAATCATATCGATCAAAACCGATCTCCATATAAACCTGGAGACCGGTTTATCAATACTAACAATTCTTAGAGGTTATTAACGGCGTTAATTTATTTGCTCGGTTTCTCAATTATGGAAATGTGTAACAGAATACCGAGTAATTACCTCTATAAATAGGCGCCCCCGGTGGGGTCACGTCACCTGCCGTGCTCCCCGGCGACTGCCCAGTTTGTGTGCGTAGTCCCAAACGGCAAACGTTTGGGACTACGCACAACCGCCTGATCCGAAGGTATGGGTTTCCTATAATCATTGTGGCTGGGGTCTCCTACCGAATTTTGGGCGGATGCTGTGTTACTCACTGGCAATCTTAAAGCCCACTTATACTTACTTAGCTTGCATTGCTCGCAATGCAAACAATATTCCCCGGATCCAGTATGAAGCAGCTTGCTTGATGGACGAAATTCTTACTCCAATCACCACCGATTTGAAGCACCCAAGTTTATTCTGGTTGTAATCGAATTACTCTCAAAGTGGTTTGCTGCTCTGATATAATCTTTTACAATATATTCACTGCTTTACGTGATGTATGAATAAGATTGCTACAGAAATATTGATCGTTTTTCTGTTGATCCTTGCCAATGGCTTCTTTGCTCTAGCCGAAATGGCTGTTATATCAGCACGAAAAACAAGATTGCAGCAAAAAGCTGATGAGGGGGAAAAAGGTGCCTCGGTTGCATTGGTTTTATCGAATAAACCCAATCGTTTTCTCTCCACCATACAGGTTGGGATAACGACGATTGGCATTCTCAGCGGGGCTTTCGGCGGTGCAACCATCGCCGAAGAAATATCTGCAAACTTAAGTAAGATCGTATGGTTGGAGCCATACAGCGAAGCTATTGGCATTACAATCGTTGTCCTTCTCATTACTTATTTCACCCTGATTTTTGGCGAATTGGTGCCCAAACGGATTGCGCTCAATAACGCGGAAAGCATTGCTGCCAAGGTAGCAGCACCCATGAATGGGCTTGCTTTACTCGTTAAGCCTGTTGTTGCGATATTGAGCAGCTCAACTGAGGCAGTCTTCCACTTGATTGGAGTTAAGCCATCCAATGAGCCATCGGTGACCGAAGAAGAGGTCAAGATGATGATCTATGAAGGCGCGCGGGTTGGTGTCTTCGAAGATGCCGAGCAAGAGATCGTCAAGCGTGTCTTCCGCCTGGGTGACCGCCTGGTAATTTCGTTGATGACTTATCGCACAGAAATGGTCTTTTTGGATGTCGAAGATTCAATAGAAGTAAATCTTGGTAAGATTACTTCATCCGGTTACTCTCGTTTCCCGGTTTGTAAAGAAGACCTGGACGATATCTTGGGGATTGTCCAGGTGAAGGATATATTTGCTCAGCTGCAGAATGGTCAAGAAATAGATTTACAAGCTGCGATCCAGCCTGCAGTATTCATTCCGGAGGGCATGTCAGTTCTGGAGTTATTGGAGCGTCTGCGGGAAAAGAAAAGTCATCTAGCCTTAATCATGGATGAATTCGGTGGTATCACAGGTATGGTGACAATCAATGATATGCTGGAGGCAATTGTAGGTGACATTCCAATGCTTGAGGATCATGTAGAGGAACCTGATATCATTCAACGCGAGGACGGTTCTTATCTTCTCGATGGGATGCTTTCAACGGTAGAACTTAAAGACCTTCTCGACCTGGATAAATTGCCTGATGAGGATGATGCCGGTTATAAAACGCTGGGGGGTATGATCATGTCTGAAATCAGGCGTATCCCAAATGCTGGCGACACCACCTATTGGAATGGATGGCGCTTTGAAGTGGTAGATATGGATGGTCACCGGGTTGATAAACTTCTTGTCTCCAGAGCCGAAACACCTTCAGCTTGATCAGAAAATATGCAAATCATGTGTGAAACTGACCCCCCGGGTTCTCTAGAAACCGTTTTTCTTCCCCGCGGTCCATTTCTGTGGTTTATTAATGGCGCTAAACTATCTATTCACTTTTCCAACTCTGGCTATAAATGGGGGTTTATTGAGTTAACACCCCCATTTATAGGCGCCCCCGGCGGGATTCGAACCCACAACCGCTTGATCCGAAGTCAAGTGCTCTGTCCATTGCGCTACGGGGGCTTGTTCCCATTATACCCTGACTTCCTTTCACTCAATCTCCCCTGCGCTACCTGTGAAATTCCTCCCCATGCTACAATTACTCACGGAGGACACCTATGCAGACCTTGCTAACACTACCCGGTAAACTCTTGGACTCGCGCGGGCAACTTACCCAGGTGGGGTGGTCACCTCAGCCACTCCTGGAGTGTAACCTGGAAAATGCCCACTTCTACACCTTTAAGCCTTTCCAGCGCTTCCGTATCAAGCGCTGGGATTATTACGCTTTATTCACTCCACAAACTTTCTTCTCCGCCACTATCGCTGACCTTGGCTATGCTGGCAACCTGTTCGTCTATATCATGGACCTGACCACCGGTGAGCTCCACGAGGAGGGGCTGGTCGTTCCTTTGAGTAAAGGTATTAACCTGCCACGCGACAGCTGGCAAGGAGAGAGCATTTTCGAGGACAAGCGCCTAAAGCTGCACTTTCAGGTTATCCCCGGGGAGCGGCAAGTCTCGGTCTCCTGGCCCGCTTTCCACGACGGGCGGGGCATTTCGGCTGAGATCCTGTTCCGCGAGCTTCCTGGGCATGAATCGATGACCATCGTCATCCCGATTGGGAAGCAACGCTTTTACTATAACCGCAAGGTCAACTGCCTGCCGGCTGAAGGCTCCCTACAATATGGTGGCAAATCAGAGGTAATTACACCTTCTACTTGCCTCGGTTCACTCGATTGGGGCAGGGGGGTGTGGGAGTACCAGAGCTTTTGGAATTGGGCCAGTGCCTCGGGCTTCATGCCCGACGGGCGCACCATCGGCCTGAACCTGGGCTGCGGGTTCGGCGACCTGTCAAAAGCCACCGAGAACTGCCTGGTGCTGGATGGGAAAGTCCACAAGCTCGAGCAGGTCAAGTTTGGGTACCAATCCGGCCAGTACATGCATCCCTGGAAGTTCACCGATTCGGAAGGTCGTCTTGACCTGGAGTTCGTGCCATTCAAGGAGCGCATCGCCACCACCAACCTGGGCATTATCACCAGCGAAGTACACCAGATGTTTGGCCGCTACTCCGGCACGGTCCGCACCGACCAGGGCGAGCTGATCCACCTCACCGACCTGGTCGGCTTTGCTGAGGAGCACCAGGCGCGCTGGTGATTTCATATATCGACCGGATGGTACTCCATGAGTAATATCGATGGAAAGGTGGTGCTCGTCACAGGCGCCACCTCCGGCATTGGCCTGTACACTGCCCTGGAGCTCGCCCGCATGGGTGCGTTGGTGACGATCCTTGGGCGCAACGAGGCTAAATGCCAGGCTTCCGTGGCCTGGATCCAGGAACAGGTGCACAATCCCTCGGTAGATTACTTGCTGGCTGACCTGTCATCCCAGGTCCAGGTGCGGGCGGTTGCTGCCACTTATCACGACCGCCACGATCGCCTGGATGTCCTGGTAAATAATGCCGGTGGATTTTTCCTCCGCCGCACACTCAGCTCGGATGGCATCGAGATGACCTTTGCACTCAACCACCTGGCCTATTTCCTGCTGACCCTCTTGCTCATCGACTTATTGAAACAAAGCCCCGGCGCACGGGTGATCAATGTCTCATCGGGCAGCCACCAGGGCGGGGAGCTGGATTTCGACGACCTGCAGCAGCACAGGTTCTACAATCCCGCGCAGGCTTATGGGCGCTCAAAGCTGGCAAATGTCTTATTCACCTACGAGCTGGCTCGTAAGCTTGTTGATACTCATATCACCGCCAACGCTCTGACACCAGGGATGGTGGCTACCGATATCTGGAAGAAGGTCAACCGCTGGCTCACTCCGCTCATCAGCCCCGTCATGCAGCGTATCGGGCAAACTCCCTTGGAAGGTGCCCAGACCAGCATCTACCTGGCTGTCTCACCTGATGTCGAAGGCGTTACTGGCCAATATTATGCCAATTGCGAACCAGTTCGCTCAAGCCCAGAATCGTATGACATGCAGGCTGCCTGGCGCTTATGGCAAGCCAGCCTGGAGCTCACTAGCCTTTCCGATCCCCTTCACTAAATTCCTTAAACTACGGCGATGGGATGTTGTAGTAGTTGTAGATAGCCTGCGACAGGTCCTTGACCAACTGGTTGGCCGGGTCGAAGACAATCTGTACCGGGTGGTACATATACACGGTGAATGTGTAGTCACCCCCCGGGGTGAAGACGATGGCAGCATCACTCATATCGTGGATGACCCCATACAGGTCGGTCACCCAGCCATGTTTATGGGCCACATTTGTCCCATCTGGCACACCCGCTTGTATGAGCAGAGCGATGCGGTCCTGGACCAGGTAGTTGATCATACTCTGGCATTCAGCCTGGGTGATCTCACCCGGGAAGGCTGCGATCAGTGAGCCACCATTCTGGTTGGCGCACTGGTAAATATCCTTGAGCAGTAGGGCCATCTCGGAAGGGGTGGTCTGGCTGTAGGGGTCCGGGTCGGTGCTGATATCAGTTCGTTGGTTAGCTGGGGTCTGGAATTGTTGGAGCAGGGGTGCCCCGGCATAGAAGTAGCCGCCCAGGAAGGTGTTCACTAGTCCCAGGGTCTGCATGTCATCGGTCACCAGCAATGGTCCCTGGTTTCTGTCGATCTTGTTCTGCATCAGCCAATCCGAGGCCGGGTTGATCGACTTAGCGATCATGTCTTCCAGGTTCTTGGTCGTCTCTGCATCCAGGCTATCGCCGATTCGCCGGAAAACGGAGATCATGATGGGGATCTTGATAGTGCTGCTGGCTGTGAAGGCTACATCCGGTGGAGTTGCCACCTGCTCACCCCCATTCAGGATGAAGCTGATGCTCTCCCCATTCTGCAAGTCCTCCACGTCGACGCCAATGATCCCGTCAAATCCTGACAGGTCGATGGTCTGCTTGAGCAGCACTTCCAGGTTCTGCATCGTAGGGTGCGAGGGATTAGTCCTCTTGATCGGCAGGACCACTGAGCGCTGGCTCAAGGAGAACAGGGCTGATTCGATCAAGGGGATAGCCCGGTCGACATCCAGCTGTGAACCGGTGTTGCCGGCCTGAAAATTGGTCGTCCCCACCACCGGGACAGCTGAGGTGGGCAGTTGGTCATAGCGAGAGCTAATTTCACTCTCAAGGTAAGCCCGCAGGCGGTCTTCCGAGTAGCTGGCCCGCAGCGGAATGTTGGTCGCCGAGCTTTGCCGGTTCCATAGGTAGTTCCAGAATCCCTGCCAGAAAGAGGTGCGTGTGCGTTGCTGCTCAGCTGCTGCCAGCATGGCTTCGTTATCCAGGGTGAACCCCACGGTATTGGGTTCGAGCTGAATGACCGACTCGTTATAAGTCAGCTCCACCGGCTCGGAATAGACTGTCAGCAAGCGCTCTACGGCAGCCTGGCGGCTGAGCTGCCCAATTGGTACCCCAGCCATCGACAGGTTGGTCGGGAAGTTGATCCACAGGCGACTAAATCTCACCAGCTGCAGGACGGTGACCACCACAGCCAGCAAGAGGAACAGTAGCGACCCCCAGCGCAGGAATGAGAATGAACCTTTACTTCTGCTACGCAATCTTTCTCCGTTTATTTAGACTCACGCGGTTTTAGAACGGAGAAATGATACCACGATTGCCCCGCTTTCATCACGATAAGGAGCTTGAAGGAGCTTAAGGATTATTAATGGGAGACGACCATCTTGACGATCTTGCCGCGTTCATCCAGCGTCAGGCGGGCATACTGCGTGTGCCGGCGCTGGGCGTGCTCGAAGGTCTTGTTGAGCGTGACCACCCGGCGCTGAACCTGGTTGGCAGCCTGTTTCTTGGCGGCGATCTTGGAAAACTGGCAGGATTGGCCGCAGCTGCACTTTTTACCCAGGCTGGCACAGCGCTGGTGCTCATGAGCCACGCGAACTTCGGCATCGTTCATTCCGGGCAGGTACTGAGCCACGATGCTTTTCAGGTGCGAGATGGTTTCCAGCGGGACGGATGAGCCGGCCTCGCCCTCACATGAGCGTTCGCACATCGTGGCCACTGGCACAGCTGCGTCGGACAGGTGTGGGGTGACTTTCGGGGTGACCTTGGTTTTAAAGGGTTGCGCCAGCGGGTCGCCGAACAGCACGAAGGAGATCAGCGTTTTCTGGTCCTCGGCGTCCAAAAAGCCCTGGCGCTGGTTCATCTCGCGGGTCAGGTGGATCTTAGCCCGGCGTAGCGACTCACCCGCGGTAAAGCCTTCTTGCAGCAGGTCCCAGAACACCCGCCCCAGCAGGTCAGCCGAGCTCAATGGTGTAGCCAATGACCCGTAAGAGATGCAGGTCGAGCCAACCACCACCTGCGTACCGGAAGCCAGGAATTTTAACGAGATGGCCTCTTCGACGCCTTTGCCGTTGATATTGGCTCCATAACAGGCTTCGGTGAAGACCAGGCGTGGGGCGGAACCACCGTTGCGGATATCTTCTGGGCGCATGGCCACCGGGAATTCCGGGCCGGCTTCGGGGGTGGTAGGGTCGGTCTGCCCGTACCATTCGCTCGAATCGGGCACTCCATGCAGGTTGAAGTAGGCCAGCTGGGTGTTTGGCAGCACCAGGCAGGTGGAGCCCTTGATGGCGGAAGTCTGCTGGGGAATTGCCACCGGTTCTAGAGCTTCGCCACCGCAAGCGTGGACAGGCGGTGAAATGACCAGGTCATCAGGCGTGCCAATGGGGCGGAATACTGCCAGTGATGCTCTCTTCCACACCGCTGCAGTGTAGCCGAAGCTGGAAAGCTTCTTGGATAGCCCCGCCTTGAACAGCTCACGCAGGCGCAGCATCAGCCTGCGGTACCAGGCCGGTTTCTCGGCTTGCTGGTCGTAATGGCTGGACACTTCCTTGACCATCTTCAGCAGGTTGGTTGGCTCATTCCCCACGCCACCTGAAATACGCCCAACCGGCCAGTCACTGATGAAGTAGTTGTTGTCGCGGGCCGCGTACGGGTTGTCTGATGGTACTTCATTATCGGCGTCTTCCACTGGGTTAGGCAGGTTGTGAAAGGGCACCACCTCAGGCCCACCCACGATGAGCAGCGCCCCGATGCGTTCGCCGCGCTTGTTCATGGCGGTATCCAGCTGGGCCAGTAGCGTTTTCAGCTTCCAGGCATCGTTGTATGGGGCGGGTTGGAGGCTATAGGGTTGGGTGGAGGCTGGGTCGTCAGCATAGAATAATAGCGATCCCCAGAACTCCTGGTTGACTTTCTTGCCGCGGATCACGCCTGCCAGGCGCTTCAGCTCGCTCTCGATCCTCTGGATGCTTGCCGGGCTGTATAGGGTTTGCAGTCCCTGCCGCGTGGTGAAGATCACATAGACCGGGAAACGCCCGTCTTCATGGGCGATGTGTGGCCGTTTGAGCTCGTTGGCCATCCTTTCCAGCTCGGTTTGGGCTTGCTTGGTCGATTCGCTGAGCGCGGGTGTCTCTTCCTGGGGTTCTCCATGAGCCGCATAGGCATGCTCAGCTTGCGTTACATCGGCAGAATAAGCATTATGGCACGCAGGTACTGGAGTGGATGACGTATCTCCAGATATCCCTATGTCTGGCGTAGTTGATCCGAGTTGGTTCCAGCCCAGGGTAGCAGCCACGGCGGCTGGGATGGCGAGATTATGTGGGCTGTTCATCCCATCGTCTTCGATTTCGAGCGATGCAGGCCACATGGCAGCATATGGGTGGGCTTCCCCCCACATCCTCTTCACCACCTGCCCGGTGATATCTTTTGAAACGGCCTGGTGTAGCAGGTCAACCGCCATGGCCGTCTCGCCCGACTCCATCAGCTGGTCAGCATAGTTCAGCGTGAATTGTAGGCAGTCTGGCCAGCGCTCGTGGTAAATCTGCGCCAGGTTTCGTATAGCCAGCTTCGGCATGGAAGCCTGTGAATCCACCAGGCGCAGATGTACGACCGACGCTAGGGGAGTATCGGGATTCTCGACCAGGGCTTTATGGATGAAGTACTCAGCCTTCTCGATCTGCTGGTAATCTCCCGTTCGCACTTTTTCAAGGGCGCTGCGGGCTTCATAAACGTTCTTCGCCCATGAAGCCACGGATTGTCCGTTGCCATTCTTGGCTGGGTGCCCATGGGTCAGGGCTGTGGCACATGCCTTTGCAAGAGGCTGCTTGCCTGAGCCACTCCGCTGCAGGGCTTCAGCCAGCGCTGTCTGGGCCTCGCTGAATTCAGGGTCGAGGTCACAAAGCACCTCCAGGATGGGCACTGCCTGTTCCTGTAAGGCAGGTGTGCTCTCTTTGAGGTAGGCCTTGGCATTCAGCAGTCTCACACCCATGTCACCGGGGAACGACGCCAGCCAGGAAGTGCACAGGCGGCGGGCATAACGTAACTCGCCGGTCTGCGTGGCAGTGTTCACCAATGTCAGCAGCACCTCGCGCGAGATCGGACGATCGGTCGGTCGTGCCAGAGAAGGTGGCCCGTACATCAGGTCAATTCCTCCCGAGGCGGGGGTTATGCACCAGGTTGAGGGCCACTACGGCAGCCAGCTGGCGCCGGATGTTCAGGTCGTTGGGGGCCAGGCTTACCGCCCGGCGCAACATGCTCTCGGAAGACTTGTAATCTTTGCTCTCCTTGAGCGCCAGGCCAGCCTGGAACAAGGCGCGCGGATCCTCGGGGGCAATCTGGGTAGCCTGCTCGAAGACCTGTAGCGCCTGCTGGTACTCACGGCGCTCCTTGCGTGCCAGTCCCAGCTCCAGGTAAGGTTCAAGTCGGTCAGGCGCCAGCTGGATTGCCTTGCTCAAATGTTGGATCGCCTGGTCGAGCTGACCAGCTTTACGTAGGATCTGCCCGATCAGCAGGTGGAGGTTTGCCTGCTCATTGCGTGAGGCTTGCTCGGTGCTGGTGCTCAAGGCGTGCTGGGCAGAAGTCACCGCATTTTCGGCTTCTCCCGCTTCTAAATACATCTGGGCGAGGGCAGATAGGATGTTGAACTTTCCTGGGTGTGCATCTGCCAGGGCTTGCAGCTCGTTCAACGCCGCACGCGGGCCTTCCATCCTTGAAAGGATGGCCACCCGCTCCAGCTCGAGCAGTTCGGGTTCTATTGTGGTAGGGATGGCTGCGTTTAACCTGGACAAGGCTTCATTGTGCCTGCCGAGAGCGGATAGTGACCTGGCCAGGACGATGGTCGAGCGTACGTCTCGCGGGCTGGCTACCATGGCTTTGTTGGCATACTCGTACGCGCCCTGGAAATCATTCCTGCGGATAGAGATCTCACCCAATAGCTGGTAGGAGCGACCCAATTCGGGTGCGAGTGTAAGCGCCTTTCGGGCATTGCGATCAGCATTTTCCAGGTCACTGAGCAGGTATTGCCCTTCTGCCAGGCCAAGCAGGGCATCCACTTCGTCTGGCTGCAAGGCCAGTGCGCTTTCGAAGTAGTGGCAAGACTGGTGGATCAGGTGCGTATCCTCCGCGGCATTGTCCAGGAGCAGCTTAGCAAGCTCCATGGGGTAGGCGATGTCCTGCGGAGCAAGTCTAGCTGCCACCTGCCAGTGTTCAGCAGCATGGGCGATATCAGAATGACCCTGATACACTTGAGCGGCTAAAGCATGCCAGCAAGGCTCGTCGTTCCAAAAACCGATGGCAGTCTCAATGGCTGCGCAGGCAGTGGCACTGTCGGCTTGCGAATTGGCGATCCTGGCAAGCAGGTAATTGCAAAAAGCAGTGGTGGGGGTCTTCAGGAATGGGTTTTGAGCCAGCACTGATTGCAATGATTTAGCTGCATCAGCTGGGTTGCTATACTCGAGGGCTAGGGCTATCTGCAGGATCACTCCTGGTTGGCGTGGGAAGGCGCGTGCCAGCTTGATAATGCGGGTGAGCGCTTCACTATCTGGGTGGGCAGAGCCTCCGGTGTGTAGATGGTTGATCAGGGCTGCGGTATCCTCCGCTGAGCCCTGGCGCGCCAGGATTTCTTCCGGCTCGAGCTGGGGTTCGGTTTCCAGGTTAAAAATAATGTCCGCGCGTGCTTGCCAGCGGAAGATCTGGTCGCTGGTGAGTGGATAATCAGGAACAATCGGCTCTTCACGGAAGCCATCGATGAGATCCTGAGCCTGGTCAAGGTACTGCCTGGCCAGGGTGAAGTTTTCAGAAGTACGGGCATACTCTGAAGGTTTATGGCTGGTCACTTCGAGTGTGTCACACAACTGGTCGTATTCTGCCCTGAGTACGATGGTCCTGGCCAGGTTAAGCAGGGGCAGCGGATCTGAACTGGTTTGGCAAGCTTGTTGGCTGATCTCGATCGAGATCTCCCATAGGCCAATCTCAACGGCCGCTTCGCTCAGGGCCACCAGGTTCATGTGCTGGAAGTATGGCCTTTCCCAGCCACCATCACTAATCCTGATGGTGCTGTCGTTGGCCTTGTCAACCGCTGACTGTAGCAACCGGGCAGCTTGTTTGGAATTCCCGGCCTTGTTAATCAGGCGAGCCTGGAGGGCCATTAGCCTGACCAGTTGAGGATCGTCCGTCCTTACCTGCGCATCCTGGATGTCCCGTTTCAGTGGTTCTCCAGTTTCTAGGGCCAGCTCGGTATAGAGGCACAGGTAATCCAGGTACGCTTGGCTGTCAGCTGATAATGACGGGTCAGGATAGCTGCCGTTGTTGAGGATTAGGTAAGCCTGCTGTGGTTGCAGGAGCGAGCGGTATAACTCAGCAAGCTGGGTGAGTATCTTAACCGGCCATCTGGTGAGATCTCCGGCCCTTGATTGCGCCATGGCTTTACGTGCATAACCTGCTACTCCTGCCAGGTTACCTGTAGTGCGCTGGATGCGCATGGCTGTGAAGAGTAAGTCGAGGGCGAATACATAATCCGTGGTTTGGGGAAGAGCTGCGTCGATGCAATCCAGCGCTTCCTGGGTGCGCTCCAAGCCAAGTAGGATATCAATCTTGAGTGAGACGATCGAGTTTTCTGCGGGGAGCAGGCTGATCGCCTGGTCCAGCGTGCGTAGGGCAGAGGGCTGATCGTCGATCTCCATGTACTCGTGGGCCAGGCTGGTGTACACACTTGAGATGTGTCGCCCGGTGCTCGCCTGGTCGATAGCCATGCCTTTTTCAAGGCAGGTGGTGGCCAATCCATGCTCATTGATCTGGCTCAGGAATGTAGCCGCGTTTTGCAGGTCTTCGATCGTGGCGAAATCGAGCTGGGCGAGCGAAGCAAATGTATCGCGCGCCTCATCACGATTGCCCATCTTCGCCTGGAAGTTGCCGAGCTGGATTAACAGGTCGGTGCGGGTGGGAGCCAGCTCGATTGCTTTGTGCAAGGCGATAAGCACTTCGGAAGGAATCTCTTTATATAATGAATTTGAAGCTGATGCTTGAACTCCGCGCTTTCCCCACAGGATCTTTGCCATCTGCCCGGCAAACCAAGCAAGGTGATCCGGATTTTCTCCATCAATCACCAGCACATTTCGGGCAGAACGCACTGCGTCTTCAACCAGGTTGGCCAGCAAGTAGGCATCCGATAGAGCCTTGCAGGTGGCGGGGTTCTCAGGGTTCACTTGGCTAGCTTCCTGCAGGGCGGCAATCGCGATATCATGTTTGCCAATGGTGCTGGCGATGCAGCCAAAGCCGTACGACAGGCGCTCAAACCATTGCCTGTCTTCTGTTAAGGGTGTATCCAGGGCTTCGCGGTAAGCCTGGAAAGCCAGCTCATTTTCTCCACTGGCTGCCAGCACTTCAGCTGTCAGAGCCCGGGCTTCGGCCAGACCTGGGTTCTGCTGGAGAGCCTGGTTGAGGGCAATCAGGGCTTTCATCGGCGGGTAGGTCTTCACGCCGGAATTATGCAAGAATAATACGCAGCGGGCATAATCCAGGTATGTGGCTGGATCTTCCACTGCTTTGTTATCGATCAGAAGCTCGAGTGGTGAAAGGGCTTCTTCGTATCGTTTCAGCTCGAGCAACATTGTTGCATAAGATTGGGCGAGGTTGGGTAGGTTTTGATCCAAAGCATACGCCTTGGCCAGGGCTGTGCAGGCATCCTCGAGGTGCCCAAGCTCCCTCAAAGCCTGGGCAAAGCCCACCAGGATGTGCGCTTCCTCCGGAGCAAGCTCAGCGGCGAAGCGTAGCTCAGGCAGAGCCAGGCTAGGTGCTTCATCATCAAGATACAAGCTGCCCAGCATGAAGTGTACCTGGGCTGATGAAGGTACCGCTTGGGCGGCGTTCCTGAGGGTTTCAATCACTGACTTGATCTGTTGTGTTTCTTTTTGGGCTTCTGCTAACGCCAGCCAGGCTGCCGCATTTGTTGGGGTTACTTCGGTGGCGCTGGTCAGGCATACAAGACCCTGTTCTTTCTGGCCGAGGAGCAGGTATGCTTCACCCAGATAAATGAGTGCCTGGCTGTCCTCGGGATTTTTGGTCAGGAGATCAGTACAAACATGCTGGGTCAGCTCTGGGTGGCGGGCTTTGAGTGCGCAATAGGCGTACCCGTATAGGTCTTCTACAGGCTGCTCGGTCTTATCTTCCTCAGCAGAGGCCAGGATTATGCTACGATGCTCAAGGCTGGCTTCCCACTCTTCAATGGCTTCCAGGGTGGAAGCGAAATCCCTGCGGAAATCCATTGCATCAGGGTTCAAACAGACAAGCACGCGTAATGTCTCGGCAGCTGCATGATTCTGGTGGGTAGCCCGGTAGCAAGCAGCCAGCTGATGCAATATCCTTGCATCATTGGGGCAGATTCCCACAGCAGCCTCGCAGACACGAGCTGCCTCGAGTGGCCGATGCTGCTCAAGTAAAAGCTTGCCAAGGCTGGTCAGCGAGACATGTTCACCCGAGACTGGCAGGCTATCGAGTGTACCTTCCTGGTTAAGCAGCTCGAGCAGCCTGGTCATCGCGCTCGAATAGCGATCATTGCCAGCCTGGCGTGATGCTCTGATGACCGCGAAAAGCGTGGCGAGGTCTCCGGGTAGCGGTTCATCCAAACGGGGGAGCAACTTGGCAGCATCCTCGTCCAGCCCGCGCTCCAGCAATGTTAGCGCCAGCTCAGCCCGGGTGCCTGGTGATCGATCGGAAAGCCCGTTGAAATTGGCAGCTTTGATTGCTATCTCTAAGACCTGGGTGGAAGCTTCTCCCTGGTAAGGCCCAGCCAACACCTGGCTAGCTGTACCCGTGTAAACACTGTGGAGGAGAGAATTTTCTACAGAGAGTAACTTGGCTAAGTCTTGCTTTTGTCCGGCAATCTGTCGCAGCCTCACCTGGAACTGCACCTCAGCCAGAAGGCTTAGGCATGCATTTATGTCACTTTGTACGGTCAAAAGCTCTATATTGAATCTGGGTTGAGAGGCTAGCCATTCCGAGCAGAAGATCTCAGCTAATCTTGGGCACTGCTCGCTGACTTCGTGCACCAGCCTGAGCCTGTCGGCAGCAGGCAACAGGTCACCATACGGTCCCTTGCACAAGTCTTTGAGTGAGGTGAGCTGTTCATCGGTAGTCAGGGGGTTGGTGAGCAAGCAGTGGATCGCTAACCTGAACCGTCCGATGCTCGCTCCTGGCTGGACCAAGGCTTTTATTAGCTCTGTTGGTGTATCGACCATGCCGTACAGGCACGCCAGAGGCGCCATCCAGTCTTGGGTGTCATATTCAGAGAGACCCCCTATCAGGTCTGCCCATGAACGCGTTATGTGAAATTTGTAGGCCAGCGCCAGGGCAATCATTCCGGCTTGTGCCAGATCTTGGGAGGTGTTTTGCGAGGAAAGTTGACCCGGGAAATTGCGTATAGCCAACTGAAGTATCTGGTTATCAACGGCCTCGAACAGATGTTGTGGGTCGATCTGGCCGGGGTTGCACTGCCCGAGAGCAACGAAAGCCAGCCTGGCGGGGGAGAAATCAGCAGGGAGGTAAGCGTGTTCTTGGGGCTGTGAGAGAACCAACTGCTCGAAGAAAGCTTGATCGTTCAGGCCGCTCCATATGACAAAATCCTGTCGCAGGCTGGGTAGCAGCCACGACAGGTTGTAGGCGTGCAGGGTTGCAGTCAGGCGGTCGATGATGTGTTGAGTCGCCATATGGGTTTACAGGTTGCGCAGTAGCACCAGGCAAGACAGGAACATGAGCAGCGCACCTACAATGGTCAAATAGAACCCTATCCCGTTGGAGGTACGCATCACGTCGTTCAATGTAGTCATCAATGTGGAAGCATTGCCTACCAGTCCTGAGATCTCCTCAGCAATACCTTTCTGGGCCAGCTTGGCGGTGTTGTCAGCGATATTTCGCAGGTCTTTGCCCCAGGCCCCATACATTAAAATGGCCAGGCCAAGCAGGAAGGTGATCGTACCCAGCAAAAAAGTGCCTATGAGCATGAACAACTGTAAATCACTTGCATTAATATTTTCCATGGTTACCTCAACAATTCTTGTGCCAGGCGATCAGGTGTGCACATTAATGAATGGTCTCATTTACTTCTGCAACTGGAAGGCTGCAGTGAATTGGCTGTTTGTTCGATAGTAAATCCTCTAGCTCCTGCTCGAGCAACTGCGGATCCAGGTCCGTGATAGCCTTCTGGGGGATCAACGAAACGAGCTGGGTGAGCCCATCTTCTCCACTGTTCAAAACCAGGCGTTGGCATGCCGCGCGCAGGATTATTCCTTCTTGGATATCTTTACCATACGCTTCCTGCGCTAATGTGGAGATATTTTGAAGGGCTTGCTCGTCGAGTACGACGTAGCCGCTCCACCAATAATTGTGCTCCTCCAGGAGGTCAAGAAAATCCTGTGAAAGTAGTACATTCCCGTTCTGCTTGCTTAGCTTAAATGTGTTTACCAGCTGCTGTCCAAAATCAGTGGTAACCTCGCTATCTGAGGGATAGATGGGAAGCAAGCGGATGTCAGGTTCAGTCGGGAGGTATGAAGCCAGCCAGATGCTCTCCAGCTGGGAATTAGACCTCCCCATTGCACTTGCAATGATGACCAGGTAACTTCTCTGGCCATTGTTTAAAGTCGGAATGGATGGCTGATCTTCCTGCGCAGCTACACTCTTAACCATTGCAAGATCGATGAATCCGGGACGGTAAAAGTGAGTACTGAACGAGAATCCGATCACCAATGCGCAGATGAATACCGAGAAATTTAACAGCGAGTGATTCTTCATTCACGTATCACCTGGGTTGAACCATACCAATTAAGAATCCTGCGGCAAACCCGAGAACCAACCAGAAGAACAGGGGAGGCACAATTTCCTTGATCGAATCCCAGATTATCGAAAGGCTGAACTTTTGAGCCTGTGGAAACGCGTGTGCTTGTTGCTCAGACACTGCCTGGGCAGGAGGGTTCAGCGAAGCTGCAGATTGCCCTGGAATACCACGCAGGTGGTTAACCCCACTCAACATCGAGGTGAGCGTTGAGTACATCACGATCTCAACCCGGTTCAGGATGCCGCCAGTGTTCATGCTGCACCAATTACCCAATGGTCCTTACATCAATCTTTCGACCGCGTCTCAGGAAGGCAGGAATATCCAGGTCATTCGAGCCTACTGAGACTTCCTCCCGCATGGGCTCATCAGTCAAGAATTCGGGCATATTGAAGTCGTATTTTTCGGAGGCGACAGGAGCCTTCCGTTCAAGGGGCGTCTGCCTGGTGTCTAAACGGGAGAGGGTCTCCTCAAGGGTTGTGGAACCTAAACCGGTAATGACCAGGATCACCTCTACGCGATCCTGCAGGCGCTCATCATTGACCACACCCAGGACGATCTCAGCCCTTCCGCCAGCCTGGGCTTGCAAGTGCGATAAGGCTGCCTGGACATCATAGAGTGCCAGCTCACCACCGCAGGTAAAGTTGACCAACATGCCAGCTGCATTCTCGATCGAGGTAGTCTGTAAGAGTGGGTGGTGGAGGGCTTGCTCCACGGCTTGCATCGCCTTGCCTTCGCCATCGCCCTGCCCAATAGACATGAGCGCTCCACCGCCCATCTTCATCAGATTGCGGACGTTAGCAAAGTCAACGTTGATCATACCGGGAGTGGTGATCAGCTCAGTGATTCCTTGCACTGCCTGGCGTAAGACATCGTCTGCTAGCCGGAAGGCTGTGTCCAAAGGCAGGTCCCGGGGTGCCACGTCCAGGAGCCGATCATTGGGGATGGAGATCAAGGTATCGGTGTTGGGTGAGAGGCGCATGATGCCCTCCGATGCGTTCCGCTGCCGGCGACCCAGCTCAAATGAAAACGGCATTGTCACGACCGCGATGGTCACAGCTCCGATCGATCGGGCAATCTTGGCTGCCACTGCGATCGAACCCGTGCCAGTACCACCGCCCATTCCAGCGGTCAGGAAAACCATATCAGCCCCTTCAAGGGCAGCTGCGATGAGCTTAGTGCTCTCTTCTGCTGCAGCTTGGCCGACTTCTGGATTGCCGCCGGCACCTAAGCCCCGCGTGGTTTTTGGACCCAACTGGATCTTGGTTGGTGCCAGGCTGTTATGGAGTGCCTGGGCATCCGTATTGGCCACGATGAAGTCCACGCCGGTGAGCCCGAGTTCGATCATGCGGTTGATCGCATTCGAGCCACCTCCTCCCAGGCCCAGTACTTTGAGTGAGGGTTTGTGAATGTTGCCATTCAGTGGTTCAGTATCATCGGGAAGGGTGAAGGGGTAGGAAGATTTATGCTGGAAGTTGTAGATCATCTCATTCATTTGGGCACCTTTTTTTGATGGTTTAGTCTTTCCTGAGCCGTGATAATCTCCGAAATCAAATATCAATGAGCGGATGTCGATTCTGTTGCAATATTCATACCATCTCCACTGATCTGCTCAACGATGCAACCAGCAGCGAGTAGACCGTCTATAATCGATTCCGGCACCTTTGCAGCACCTCCAACCACGGTGACGCGCCTGGCATGTGAAGCTTCTACGGGAGAAAATCCTATCGTCGGCTGGTATTTATTTATGAACGGGCGGATAGCGTCGAGGTGCCAATCGGCTGGACCCCACTCGAAGGTGGGCAGCAGCAAATAATGGGCGATCGGCCGGGATTCTGGTGAAGCTAGCTTGGCAGCTACCCGTTGCTTGTTGGTTGCTGCGGGATCAACACCTCCGTTGGCTACCCACTCCTTGATCATCGTCACCACTGGCAGCTGTTCACCGCCTGGCTTGAACCAGGCATCCTTGACTTCGGGTGAATCCTGATCCGCAGCCACCAACCAGAAATTACAAGCCAACACTTCTGATGGGACGGGATCGAATTCTTGGGCCTGCCCGGCCATTATCCTCACCAGAGCCAGGTTCTGCCAGGAATGGGCTAGGATATCAACTGCTGGTGAGCGTGGGTCAGGTTGGTCACCCAGCCGGCTGCCTGCCCCAAGCAGGATAATCGGAAAGTTTTTATCCAGGGCTGCCTGGGAAACAGCCAGGTACCAGTCGAAGATGCGGAAACCTAGCTGGTCCTCGGAATTGGCGGGGGTTGAATAAGGCCTGGTCTGTGGCCAGCGCTCAGGTCCACCTGCACCCCAATCGGGTGAGCGATTTCCAGGCCAGGCATAAGCTGAGAGGGTGATCTCATCAAGCAATTCCGTTTCACCCCGTCGTGAAAGGCCTTGCAGGGACGAAAAGAGGAAAGCTGTATCCCAGTAATCTCCACCCGGTTCCAGGGCTGGGAACGAAGGGGCAAGGCCTGCCTGTAGGGCGGCGCGCGCAACCGGGATGAACATATCCAGGAATCTTTCTACAATGCTACGTTGCACCCAGCTGGAGGAAGACCAGTGGTTCTTCAAATTCGGACGGTCGAAAAGAGTGATGTAGCGAACACCCCAATGAGCATAGGCTTCAAAGATCATGCTCAATTCATCAATATTGTGGTTTCCACTGGTAGCTAACGGCAGATGGATGATCGGTTGGATGCCCTCATAGAGGATCTGGAGGATAAAAGTCTCAGGAATGGCCCTGTCGAAAGGAGCAAGCAGGGTCAGCCAGGATGCCCCCAGTGCCTTTAGTTCCGGGATCCAACGGTGCAGGTCGTTCTCCCGGTAATGGATAGTGTCGGGGAAGTAGTAAAAACCGTAGCGCGAAATTTGCAATGCATCGTTCATTTCATTCTGAGTCCTCTGTTTGATCTCACCTCATATGTTGCAAGGGATGTGCCAGTGGAATAAAATAGGCTGGCTATCCACTTGGTATGATTCAATGTATAATGATTCCCGGCTAGATGGCAGGCCCTAGCTTTTGAATGATCATTGGCTGGACTGGAAATCCCCGTATCAGTCACCGGTGTGGAGGAATATGCGTTTATTACGAAGCAAGATGGCATGGTCTGTTGTCAGCTTGCTATTTGCCATGATCCTGGTGGGTTGTGCATCACCAACGACATCCTCGCGGGGTATATATGAAGTTGATCCTGCCTTCTCTGATTTTTATCGTGAGATGGGAGCTGAAGAGGTGTTGGGTTCGGCGATTTCACCTCTCATTGATAAGGACGGTACCACCTACCAGTATGTTGTTTCCGGGTTGATGGCTTACGACCCGAACCGGGCAGCTCTCAAGCGTTTCTATTTTTCACCCATAGCAGCAAGCACCTGGAAGGTCAATGGTCAGGTTGAACAACCCCCGACGGACAGTAGCACAATTTATGTGAACGGGCACAAAATCTGGGATGAGGTATTGCCATTTTATGAACAGTATGGAGCTAACATTCTTGGCGTACCGCTTACCAAGGTCGAGGCCAATGACCTCAAGCAGCGGTATGAGCAATATTTTGATGGGGTAGGGTTCTACCGTAACTATAGCGACTCACCAGGTACAGTGCATTTGATGCCCTACGGAGATTGGTTGTGTGGCACGACCTGCCCATATGCCAGCTCCGACTCAACTCCACCTGGACCTTCTTATGTGCGCGAGTACAGCGCGACCGAACAGGTGTTCCTGGATGCTGCGGAGCGATTCAGCTACGACTATACCGGTGAGCCTCTGTCTCCTCCGTCGATGAGCTCGGATGGCAATTACGAGATGGCCTTTGAGAATGTCGTATTGTTCATCGACCCAAGCAGCGGAAGCCAGGTGAAGCTCCGACCAGTTCCAGCGTGGCTGGGCATCCAATCGGACGCGCCTGTAGAAGAAGAACAGGCGGAATGGCTATCCTTCTTCCCAGTACAGGAAGGGTTAGGCTACAACGTACCAACCAGCTTCTTCGACTATATCAATGCTCACGGGGGTATGGACTATTCCGGCAACCCGATCACCGAATACCGGGAACTTCCTGACGGGGGATATTCGCAATGCTTCACTAACTTGTGTTTGGAGTATCACCCCAATGCACCGATTGAGCTGCGCATAGGCCCTCACTCGCTTGGAGCGGATTATCTTACCAGCGGTACGCAACCAGCTACACCTGGTCCTGCGATTACTGAAGCCTTGCAGATCAATACCTGGGAGGATTACCCTCTGATCCCATCCGGAGGTCAGCAGGTCATCCATGTGGAAGCCACACGTAACAATACACCGGTCAATGGCATCCAGGTTTCCCTGCTGGTAAAACAACCGGATGGTCTCACCAAGACTTACGTTTTGGATCCGACCGGACAGGATGGTAGAGCGAGAGGCACGCTGGATCCGATCGATGGACCGAATGGAGCCATCGTCCCCTACGAGGTATGCGTGGTTGGTAACACCTCGCCTCAGATTTGTTTCTCGAGAAGCTACACAATCTGGCAACAGCCATAAAAAGAACCCTGATGAATAACTCAGGGTTCTTAGGTTAATCTGATTAGTTGCCTATTGGGATGATTTGATCATTTCCAGAGGCAGGTGGGGGAGGTCGATCGAGCTTTCATCGCAGAACAGCATAGCCCGTTCGATCACGTTACGCAGCTCACGAATATTACCCGGCCAGGGGTGATTGATCAACGCTTCCATCGCCCGGGGGGTCACATCCTGGATATTGATTCCAAGCCTCTGGTTGTTCTGGCGAATAAACAGGCCGACCAGCTCGGGGATATCTTCCTTGCGGTCTTTAAGTCTTGGGAGATGCAGGTCAACTACTTTCAAGCGGTAATACAAGTCATGGCGGAACTCGCCCTTTTCCATGGCTGTGATCAGGTCGCGGTTAGAGGCGGCGATGATCTGCACATCCACACGCACTTCAGTGGTCCCGCCCACGCGCCTGAACTTCTGTTCTTCGATGGCGCGCAGAAGCTTGGCTTGCATATCGACCGGCATGGATGAGATTTCATCCAGGAAAAGGATACCCTGGTCAGCAACTTCCATCAGGCCTAGCTTGCGCTTTTCTGCGCTGGTAAAGGCTCCGGCTTCATAGCCGAATAGCTCAGATTCGAGCACGGTGCTCTGAATCGCTGCGCAGTTGATCGCGATGAAGGGTTTATTGGCGCGTGGCCCCATCTGGTGAATAGCATTGGCCAGCACCTCCTTACCGGTGCCGGTCTCGCCGGTAATCAAGACGGAAACTGATGCAGCTGCAGCACGCTGGGCTTGGTGTAGAACCAGCTGCATTGCCGGGTTGGTACACACCATCGAAGAATATTCCTTACGCTGTGATTCGCGCAGGTGCACCAGCTCCCTGCGCATAGCTACGATCTCCTGAGCTCTCAGGATCGATTTTTCGAGCGGCCCGAATTGGACCGGTTTCTGGAGGAAGTCATGCGCGCCGTTTTTCATCGCCTCGACGGCCATATCGATGTGACCATAGGCGGTGATGATGATGATGGGAGGCCTCATGGGCATCTGGGCTGTCTCACTAAGCAGAGTAGGTCCGTAGCCATCGGGCAGCTCCACATCCAGAAGAATGATATCTGCACTGCCGTGCTTGAGACGCTCACGCGCTTCAGCCAGGGTAGCCGCCTCCAGCACTTCGTAGCCGCGCGTGGTCAGGAACTGGCTGATATTGATTCGTGCGTTTGCTTCATCGTCAACGATCAGAATTGTAGCTGCCATAGCACTTTCCAGCTTATAAGGATGTGGTATAGGGGAATTGAACTACGAAGTTCGTTCCTCCCAGGATGCTATTTACGTAAATCGAACCTCTGTGCGCCGTTACGATGCGTTTCACGATCGCCAGACCAAGCCCCGTACCGCCTTGCTTCGTGGTGAAGAACGGCTCAAAGATCTTCTCCCTGAGTTCAGCCGGGATACCTGGTCCGGTGTCGGAGATGCTGACTTCAACATGTGCCTGATTCTCATCTTCGCTGATCTGCCGGATTTTGACCGACAACATGCCTCCGTTTGTATCCATGGCTTCGATGGCGTTGTTGATCAGGTTGGTGAAAACCTGTTCAAGCGCACGGTAATCACCATCGATGGTCGGCACCGTCTTATCTGCTTGCACCTGATACTTGATGTTCAGCTTGACTAGCCTGGATCGCCAGCGCTCCAGCAAGTTCGAGATCAGCTGACCCAGTTGAATGGCTTCAAGCTTGTATTCCATCGGCCGGACAAAGGTCAGGCTCGATTTTACCAGAGAAGTTAAGCGCTCACAATCTTCTTCCAGCCTGGCGATGTTCTGCTGGTTTGGGTCATCTTTGGGCAGGTTGATTGCCAGGAGCTGCAAGCCGGTGAAAATGTTATTGATCGGGTTTTTCACTTCGTGGGCAAAGGAAGCCGTTACCTCTCCGAGCAAGGCGCGCTGCTCCAGCTGCTGGTTCTTCAAGCGGTATTCCTCCTGCTCGCTCAAATCGTGGAATAGGATGATGATACTATTAACCTGGTTCTCGTTGATGATCGGGATGATCCGCAGGTTAGCCTGGAAGTATTCACCGTTGCGGCGAAAGAGCTTGAGGCTTCCGATGCTGCCGATACGCAGCTCGTTTTGTACGACCTGGAAGGCAGCCTTGAGGTCCTCACCGCCAATCAGCACGTTTTCAATTCTCTGACCAGCGACTTCCTCGGTGGCGTACCCCAGGCAGATCTCGGCTGAGGGATTCAATGAATTAACAATCAGGTCAGGAGACAGAATGATTACCCCATCTTCCATTGAGTTGAAAATGGCAGAGTTGGTCAGCACTTTGGTCATGTAGTCCTGGATGTCCTGCTTGAGCTGGGTGTTCAAGGCATGTCCCTGGATAATCGTGTTGACCTGGGTTGCTAAGAAGGTTAGCTGTGGGATCAGGTTGGGCGACGGGATAGAATTCTCGCCCAGGGCAATTAGCAGCCCGATGAAGGCATTCGCTTCACCAATAGGGGCGGAGGCCATGTAGGTGATATTTGAGGCATGAGCCAGACGGTGGAGGTTGATGATAGCTCTCCTACCACGCACCCAGATCATGGGCGATTGCAAGTGGGCGAAATCTTGCCCACTGATTTCATCCGGGAAAGCCGGGTCGCTACCGGTGAGTGTGATACGCTGCAGGCTGGGGTTTTGGCTGTTCGCCTGGTAGATGCTGAGTGAGCAAGCCCCCGTCAAGGCCAGGCTGGTCTGAAGCAGGCTGTTGAGCGATTCATCCAGGTTTGGGGAGAGCAGTGCCCTGGATAGCTCATTCAAGTGATCCCACAAGGCATGGTAGCGCTCTTCTTCTTCACGGAGCAATCGATACTGCTCATCCAGCTCGAAAGAAATTAATGAGAATTTATTCGCATCGCCCAGAGGGCTAAATGTCACCTGGACGATGGATTTCGAGCCACCCCGCTTGATCAACTCGACGGGTGAGGGATACTTAGCTGGCTCGATCTGCCCTTCTTCAATATCAGGCTCAGCTTTAATCACCTGGAACAGGCTCCGGTAGTCCACCTCGGTCAGCTCACTGCGTGTATAGGCAGTCAGCTCGGTAGCCTTCGAGTTGGCCAGGTAAATTCGGTTGGTATTATTATTGATGATGACTGCAGCTTGTGGTAGCGAGTTTAGTAAGGTTTCAAGTTCCGCTGTTCCCAGGGGTGCAAATTGATTTTTTATGAAGCTACTAAACTGCGATACTCGGTTCATTATGTTGAGGAATCATCAGGCTCTGTTTGTAAGTATGGTTGCGCAGGTGGGCAGGCAAAATGCCCTCAATTGAGCGGTATTTCGCCACTGTCCGCCTGGCTACCGGGAATCCCATATTGGAGAGCATTTCAGCAATCTGCGAATCACTCAGAGAATCGGATTCCTGGTCGATTATCTGTTTCAAGGCCGTACGGACGTGCAAGCTGCGATCGAAAAACATCGCTAATGGGACGATCCTGCGGTTGGGCAGTTGGACTGCTTTATCGGATACCGCTCTGGACATCGTCGATTCATGCACCTGAAGCTCCGCAGCCATATCTGCGCGAGTGATGGGTTTCAGGTACGCATCCCCATATAAGATGAACTCGCGCTGGATAACGACCAGCCTTTGCATTAAGCGCACAATTGTGTGGTTGCGTTGTTGTAAGCATTTTACCAGTAAAGTAGCTTTTTCGAGATCCTCCTGCCACAGCTCCGACTTTTCTTCTGGGGCTTGCTGGAGAGCTTCACGAAACAGCGGATTCACTCGCAAGGTGCCGTAGAAAGGCATGGCGATCTCCACCACCAGAGCTGAGTCATCATCCTCTGTGCAGCGGCTGATGATGATATCGGGGAAGTGGAAGGTATTCTCCTGTTCCTTGGAGGATGCGCTATTCGGCAGGTCACCCCAATGGGCGCGTGCCGGGAATGGGTTCAGGTTGTCGCTGATGAAGCGGACGATCTCCCTGGCCTGAGCGATGGGGATATTAAGATGCCGGGCAAGCTCCGGGAGGTGGTGTGGGCTAAGCAGCTCAATACCCGCCTGAATGGCGTCTTCAGCCCTATCGGGTACTTGAAGGTTCTCCCCCAAGACTTCCAGCTGGATCAACAGGGCCTCCTTGGGTGATGATGATCCAACCCCCAGGGGTTCGGCATGCTTGATCTGATCAATGACCTTCTCAATCCGTGAGAGGGGCAAATGGTAGTAAAGGGCAATTTCGACTGGCTTGATGGTCAAGAGACCGTCTTCGTCCAGGCTGGTCAGGATGTGTACTGCAATAGGGCGGTCATCTACCGCCAGCTCAGGCCCAATCTGGCGCAGGATGAATGCGGGCAGGTCCTCATGCTCGGGAGCGAAGTTATCATCCGGGAGGTCGTCAAGGCTGGCATTCGAGCTGGGTTTAGCAAAGAAATCCTCGTGGCACGATAGGTAGACGATCGGCTGATCAGGTGAGCTGCCCATGGTACTGGTACAGGTTGGGCAGGGTTGGCTATTATGCAGCACCCGATGGCAGGTCGGGCAACGGAATTCTTCGATTAGCTCAAGGGCCGGGTTGCGGGCTAGCTCAGCTTCCACCTTCTGGTGAAGCTCGGCTGTGGTTAGCTCAAGCAGGGCCATGGTCTGGGCCAGGTGAGCGGTGGTCTGAGGGCGTAAGAGTGGTCTTTGACTTTGCAGTAGCATGGTTAACCTCTAGTATAACTTGTTTCGCTATAGTTGCAAGTTCTATGCCATGGAATTTAGGCGGATTTTGTGTTAAAATTTACCAAACATCCCATTCTGAAGCCTCATGAGGTGAATATCAATGTTTCGATCATTCTTTAGTTACCTTGCAAAAGCTGCCTGGGCACGAAAGATCGTGGCAAAATGGTCGATTGCCTGGAAAATGGCTTCCCGCTTCATCGCCGGAGAAACTCTTGCTGACGGGATCCGGGTGATCAAGACCTTGAACGCAGCAGGGATCAATGCCACGCTTGACCATCTGGGGGAAAATACCGATTCGCCCGAGAAAGCCCGTCAGGCGACACAGGACATTATCCAGGCGTTCGATGCCATTGAAGAGGCCGGTGTACGGGCTAATGTCTCCATCAAATTAACCCAAATTGGGCTTGGGATCAGTGATGAACTGACCCTGGAGAATCTTTTACAGATTCTAAATACAGCCCGCAAATATCACAGCTTTGTTCGCATTGATATGGAAGACTCTCCTGTCACCCAGAGGACGATCAATATCCTTTATAAAGCTCGTGAAGCTGGATATGAAAATGTCGGTATTGTTATCCAAGCTTACCTGTATCGCAGTGAAGCCGACATCCGCAAGCTCCTGGAGGATTGCTTCAAGGTGCGGTTGTGTAAGGGGGCCTATACTGAGCCCGCCAAGGTCGCTTATCCAAAAATGAAAGATGTTGATGCCAATTACGACCGCTGTGCTGCCCTGCTTATCGATGGAAGCCTAGCCAGGGAATGCCCGCCTCTAAGCCCGGATGGGAAAACTCCACCCATCCCTGGTCTCGCCACCCATGATGCCAGGCGGATCGATTTTGCCAAGCAATACGCAGCCAAGGTCGGATTACCGAACGATGCTATGGAGTTCCAGATGCTTAATGGCATCCGTAAGGATCTTCAGGATGGTCTGGTGAAGGAAGGATATCGGGTTCGGGTTTACGTTCCGTATGGTACCGAGTGGTATCCTTATTTCATGCGCCGAATCGCGGAACGACCGGCCGATCTGCTGTTCCTCTTACCAAGGTTCAATTTCAAGTAGGCTATGCCTGATACACCGCAATCACTCGCCGACCGCCTTCTATTGGAAGGTGGTAGAGTGGTCGAATTCTTTAATCAGATACGAACACCGCAGTGGTCCCAGCCTGCATATCCGGGCCAGGGGGATTGGAACTTACACGCCCTGCTCGCCCATTTCCTGAGCGCTGAGCTTGGCCGTGGTGAGCTTATAAGCCAGGTCGCCCAGGGAGGATCAGGTGCACCTCCCGATTTCAAGATTGACGAATATAATCTGCTCGGAGTAACGAAACTTGAGGTGGAATCCAACGTTACCTTGCTCGATAGCTTTTGGACCGAGCGTGTAAAGTTGGCGGAATTTGTGGCAAGCTTATCCCAGAATGATCTGGAGCGGCGGGGGAATGACCCCTTCCTGGGTCAGACCACGCTGTGTGAAATAATCAAGTTGACCTACCGCCACAATCAGATTCACATCCGCGAGGTGCGGGGTAACTTATAAATGAAATCCATTCGATTGTTTGTTCAATTATCCCGGCCACTGCATATCCTGAGTGCCATCCTGGTCTATCTATTGGGTATCAGCCTGGCGCATTACCTGACCGGTCAAACCGATTGGAAATCCCTCATATACGGCTTGGCATGGATCATCCTGCTTCTCCTTGCGGCCCAATACTTCAATGAGTACTTTGACCCGCAAGCCCTGGTGAATGATCCTGTCAGAAAACATACCCCATTCTCAGGTGTCAGTGCTGCGTTGGGTTCTGGTAAACTGCCCCGCCCGGTTGCTCTGTGGGCAGGATTAACCTGCCTGGCTTTTGCTGCGTCGCTGACCGTGTTACTCATGCAGTTCATGCACAACAAGCAAGCGGTGTTATTCATATACGGGGTCATCCTGATGGCAGAACTTTTTTATGCCTTACCACCATTTCGACTGGTCTCTTCAGGGTATGGTGAGTTCTTGCTGTCTATCATCACGGTTGCCCTGGTACCAGCCCTGGCTTACTTGATGCAAGTGCATGAAATGCACCGGCTCCTCGCCATGGTGGTGTTCCCGCTTACCACACTACACATCAGCATGCTCCTGGCCCTCGAATTCCCCGATTACGCCTCCGATATCCGACAGGAAAAGCGCTCTATGCTGGTCCGGGTCGGCTGGCAACGTGGGATGCTTCTCCACAACGTCCTGATCCTTCTCAGCTTTGTCATTTTGGGGCTGGCATTCATCCTGGGTTTACCACTAAGCGTTGCCTGGCCAATCATCTTGGTCCTGCCTGTGGCGCTCTACCAGGTGTGGATGATGAACCGTATTGCTGATGGTGCAAAACCCAACTGGAATCTCCTGATCTTGATTGCCATTGCTTCATTCGGCCTGGCAGGATATATATTAACCTTCGCATTTTGGACACACTGATATGCCTGAATTTTTAAAACTCACTCCAGTTCCTCAAGCCCTAGATATCCTGCTATCTCACGTCGAAACAAATGTTATCTCTGAGCGGCTTCAAACCTATGAGTCGTTGGGAAGGGTGACTGCTGCAGCGGTCTGTTCCCCCATCTCCATGCCGCCCTTCCCGCGGGCAACGGTGGATGGCTTTGCGGTACGAGCTGCTGACACCTTTGGAGCATCGGAAAGCCTGCCAGCATACTTAAAGTTAGCCGGTGAAGTCAAAATGGGCAAAGAGCCGGGATTCGACATCAAACCCGGGGAAGTAGGCTTGATCCACACAGGCGGGATGTTGCCAGTCTCAAGCGATGCGGTGGTGATGATCGAGTACACCCAGGCGGTTGGCGCTGAAATGGTGGAGATCCTGCGTTCAGTAGCCGTGGGAGAGAATACGATAAAAGTTGGGGAGGATGTGCTGGCTGGGGAGGAGGTCATCCGAGCTGGCGCCCGTATTCGCCCGCAAGAAGTAGGCGGATTGCTGGCCCTGGGGTTCCTCCAGGTGGATGTGGCTAGGAAGCCACTCGTGGGAATCATCTCCACCGGGGACGAGGTTGTCCCGCCAGAGCATGACCTGGCTCTCGGTCAGGTGCGGGATATCAACTCCTATTCCCTGGCTGCATTAGTAGAAAAATCTGGTGGTCTCGCTAAAGCCTACGGGATAATCCCGGATGAGTACGAGCAACTGTTTTCTGTTGCTTCTCAGGCGTTGAGTGAATGCGATATGCTGCTCATCACCGCTGGCTCCTCTGCGAGTGCACGTGATCTGACCTCGCTGGTGATCAACAACCTGGGCTCGCCGGGGGTGCTGGTACATGGGGTGAACATCCGGCCCGGTAAGCCCACCATCCTGGCAGTGTGCGACCGCAAGGTAGTGATCGGCCTGCCTGGAAATCCAGTCAGTGCTCTGGTAATAGCGGGCTTTTATGTTGTGCCGGTGGTAGAATCACTACTTGGTTTACGCGACGCAGGTGTGCGCTTCAGGCTGCGGGCTAAGCTTACGACCAACGTGCCTTCCCAGGCAGGCCGTGAGGATTGGGTTGCAGGCTACCTTCAGGGTATCCCACCGGAGTATGTTGTTGAACCGATCTTTTCTAAAAGCAACCTGATCTTTAGCCTGGTGAGGGCCAACTGCCTGATCCGGGTGCCTCCGGATGCCACTGGGCTGGCTGAGGGTGAGCTGGTGGAAGTGTTATTGTTATCTTAGCTTGGATAGAACAAGTGATTTTATGGCAAAACAACGCGGCATTCAACTCATATCTGGGCTAATGATATTTTTATCCTTCTTAACTGGATGTTTTTTCAAATCTGAGCTGAATGTCGACCCTCTCGACCCACAATATTTTCCATCCTATACTATTTCCGCTGGGGATACAGCTACGCCATTCCAGGCCGTGAGCAATACACCAATGGTCAAACCACCGACCTCCACTACCACGCCAACCTTCACCCCGACAGCAACTGACACGCCACTTCCCACAGATACACCTGCACCCACACCCACGCCAGCCTGGGTATCCCTACCTGCCGGTCATGTTCAGGCTCCCATCTTGCTTTACCATCATATCTCAAATGATGGATATGGTAATCGCTATTATGTCTCCGTCGATGATTTTCGAGCTCAGATGGAAACCCTGCGCAACCTGGGATATACAGCCATCACCATCACCAACTTGGCGGAGGTATTGCTCAACGGTGGCGAATTGCCCCCTCGGCCTGTGGTGATCACCTTTGACGATGGAAACCTGGATGTGTATGAGAACGCTTTCCCGATCATGCGCGAGTTAGGTTTAGTGGGCACCAATTACATTGTTGCTAACCGGCTAGAGGCGAAGAATTTCATTAATCCTGATCAGCTGCGGGAAATGGGAGATGCTGGTTGGGAGCTCGGCAGCCATAGCATGGACCATACTGACCTGACTACTGATTACTCTATTGCCAATTATGAAATCCGTCAGTCCATGTTGGTGCTGGAAGAAGCTACCGGAGAGCCGGTCAGCACCTTTGCTTACCCATATGGAAAAACTGATGAGTTCGTCAGCACCAAAGTCAGTCAGTATGGTTACCGGGCGGGGATGGGCTTGGGGTTGGGTACCGACCACTACCAGGGGACTCTTTTCTATCTCAGCCGGATTGAAATCCAGGGTGATTATGACCTCTCCAGGTTTGCTACCTTGTTGCCGTGGTCAGATCAATAACCGTAGATTCATTGATCAGGTGCACGAACCATGAGTGTTTATCTTCGCGACATACCCCTACCTCAAGCCAGATTGGTTTTTGATGAAGCCTTACGGGCCAACCATCTGGATGGTTTGTTAGGTATTGACGAGATACCGCTGGACGAACACGCCCTCGGGCGTGTTCTTGCAAGACCTATCTGGGCGAAACTCTCCTCTCCTCATTACCATGCTTCGGCGATGGATGGGTACGCTGTACGTGCAGAATCCACTGTATTCGCCGCTCCAACCAGGCCGTTGGATCTCAACCTACCCAGCCAGGCGAGTTATGTAGATACTGGTGATCCACTGCCTGCCTGGGCGGATGCGGTCATCCCGGTCGAAAATATCGAGCTGATCACACCGGCAGTAAAAACCAACGAAGTACCGTATTCCCCCAAGATAATTCGCATCCGGGCTGCGGTGACCCCCTGGAGCCATGTTCGCTCGCTAGGCGAAGATATCGTAGCCACGCAATTGGTCCTACCTGCCGGGCATACCCTACGTCCAGTTGACCTGGCTGCCATTGCTGCCAGCGGTCATGCAACAATACCGGCAGCGCGACTGCCTCGGGTTGCCATCCTTCCCACCGGCTCCGAGCTCGTACCCCTCGGCCAACCGGTGAAACCTGGAGACATCATCGAGTTTAACTCCCTGGCGCTTGCTGCCCAGGTGAATAGCTGGGGGGCTCAAGCCACACGCTTCCCGATCAGTCGCGATGTATTCGAGCTGCTATGCCGGCGTGTGCAAGAAGCCGCAGGTGCATACGACCTGATCCTGCTCAATGCAGGTTCATCGGCAGGGTCGGAGGATTTTTCATCACGCGTGGTAGAAGAATTAGGTGAGCTGTTGGTGCATGGTGTAGCTGTCCGCCCAGGGCACCCGGTGATCCTGGGCATGATTGGGCAAAAGCCTCAGCAAGTACCCATCATCGGTGTTCCGGGTTATCCGGTCTCGGCCATCCTGACCGGTGAGATCTTCGTCGAACCTTTAATCTCGCGCTGGTTGGGCCGCGCCTCTCTCACTCCAATTCAGATCAATGCTCAACTCACCCGCAAGGTCACCTCTCCGCCCGGCGACGACGATTACATGCGCATGGCAGTCGGTCGGGTGGGTGAAAAGGTTTTAGCTGCACCGCTCTCGCGTGGTGCAGGAGTGATTACCTCCTTGGTGCGGGCAGACGGGATCACTATCTTACCACGCGGTATCCAGGGACTTCCCGCCGGTAGTGAGGTGAAAGTAAACCTCTATCGGCGTCCTGATGAGATCGATAAGACCGTCCTGGCCATCGGCTCTCATGACATCACCATCGACATCATGGCTCAATATCTGGCGGCCAGTGACCGTCGCCTGGTATCTGCCAATGTGGGCAGCATGGGTGGGTTGGTAGCGCTTGCGCGGGGTGAAGCTCACCTGGCAGGCTCACATCTGCTGGATCCGGAGAGCGGCGAGTATAACCTCCGCTACATCCACCAGACTTTACCCGATGTGCCTATAAAATTAATCGTATTGGTTGAGCGGCAGCAGGGCTTGATGGTGGCAAGCGGGAATCCCAAGCGCATCAGATCATTACAGGATCTCACCAGGCAGGATATCACCTATGTCAACCGGCAGAGCGGGGCGGGCACGCGCGTGCTCCTGGATTATCATCTGCAACAATTGGGGATCTCACCTGATTCCATCCAGGGCTACCAGCATGAGGAGTTCACCCACCTGGCCGTAGCAGCTGCCATCAGCTCTGGCCGGGCTGATTGTGGGCTGGGCATCGCGGCGGCTGCCCAGGCACTCGGGTTGGATTTTATCCCGCTTTACCAGGAGCGTTACGATCTGGTCATCCCGCAGGTGTATTACCAGGATAAGCTTTTAGAGCCTCTTTTGCGATTATTATTTGACGGTGATTTTAAAAAGACCGTGGCGAGCCTGGCGGGGTATAATATTGACCGAATGGGTCAGGAAATCATATAAAAACGCGAGGTGGATTTCTCAGACAAAATCTGTTCATCAGGCTCTTCCACCTGCACTCGATCGGCCTGAATTGATAAATTTCCTTTTATATTCCTTGAAAGGTGGTATGTATGCCAATTTCGAGTGGAATACCTGCTCCTGAGTTCTCTCTAGAGGATGAGAATGGTACTGTCCGTACACTGTCTGAATTTCGCGGGCGACCTGTTCTCTTATATTTTTATCCCAAGGATGACACCCCAGGTTGTACCACGGAAGCCTGCCATTTCCGGGATGATTACAGCCAGTATACCGAGGCTGGTATCACCATCCTGGGTGTCAGTCCTGATACTGCCAAGTCACATGCCAAATTTAAGGCCAAGTATGGGCTGCCATTTTCATTGCTGGCTGACAACGAGCATAAAGTGTGTGAGCTATATGGTGTTTGGGGTACAAAAAAGAACTACGGGAAGGAATATCAAGGTGTTTTCCGCACGACCTTCCTGATCGACGAAAAAGGCAACATCGTCCACGTATTTAAAAACGTGAAACCCGCTGAGCACAGCGCGGAAGTTTTGGCTGAGTTCAACGCTAGCCGCATTTAAAAAAAAGAACGCACAAATTACTTGTGCGCTCTCAGTGGAGATGGCGGGAATCGAACCCGCGTCCGAAAGATTAGATCCGCGGATATCTACGAGCGTAGTCGGTTGTGTGATTCACCAACTGGCTTACAAGCGACAAAAAACTCAGCTGGCTAACCGCTGGGACCCGAAAGCCCCTCTTTCACACAGGTAGCGGTGTCGTGTGTGGCACTCCGACATTATGACGTTCACTCTACCACCGGTCGGAGGGCGGGGCAGGTGACCGTGAGCCTGCAAGAGGCTCATTACTGTTCTTCTACCGCTTATGCAGCGAGAGGAAGAGCAGCATAGGAAGTGCGATTGGCACTTGTGTGTTGCACTGATTTATCGAGGTCGGTGCCTCTCGGCTCGCAATCCGGGCTCAGCCTCTCCCGTCGAAGCCTGTCATCCCCGGTGGGAATGATTATACTCCGAATCGAGACCGCAATAGAACCCCAATTGTCCTTGCAAGATTGATAGTGTTTTTTAATCCAGCATTATTCTAAAGTGAAAAAGAGCAAAGGTGGTTATGATATACTTCATGAAATCTAATGCCAGATTTAGATTATTTTAATATACCTTCATCTGGCATACAGTAACCTGATAAGGATAATCTGTAGGAGCTGGCAATTGGAACGTCATCATCTCATCGATAGCCATCCATTGCATGCGATTACCCAAACATTTAGAAATACCACCTGCCAGTGGATAGGTGTTCAGCGGGGAGAGTCTATTAAATCCAAAAAGGAGGTGTTAACCCTACCCATCCCCGTATGATACGCTACTGACTTGTTTACTAATTTATGCATCATTTACAAGAACTCTTATTAGATCTGATAGAGGAGAGTACTATGAAGTTAAAATGGATATCGAGTTTAATGGCTACGGCCCTGATCATCTGTGTAGCGTTGCTGGGATTGGCTCAACATGACGCTGTCATGGCTGCCCAGGGTAGCCCAGAAAAAGTCGAGGCTACCTTGCTGAATAGTTTTTCAACAGAAGGCAGTGCAGATTTCATTATCCGCTTCGTGGATCAAGCCGACCTTTCGGCTGCGTATTCCATGGATTGGGATGCCCGGGGTGAGTTTGTGTATAACACCCTGACCGAGACAGCCGCAAAAAGCCAGGCAACTGCGATTGCCATCCTGGATGCTTCTGGAAGAAAGCACGAAACCATGATCGGTGGTAATGATTTGTATGTGTGGAGCGGTAACCTGGTCGAAGCGAATGCCATTGCATCGCTTCCCGAGGTGTATTTCATCCGTGCTACACGCGTCTATCAGCTTGATCCATACACCGTAGTGAATCCCAATCAAAATATCACCTGGGCAGCTGACCTGCTTGCGAATAATCTCCAGGTTACTGTAGGTAGCGCGCCTGATGCGATCATGGATTGGGGTATCACCGATACCAAGGCAGACCAATTTTGGACAGCCTATGGTACCACTGGCGCCGGGATCAAGGTCGCCAATATTGACACTGGTGTGCAATGGAATCACACTGCCTTGGTGAATAGTTTTGCCTGTCCGGGGCAACCGACTAATCCCGCCTGTTGGAGCGATCCAAGTAATATCTGTGGAGCTGGAGGTGCCTGCGACAACAATGGCCATGGCACCCATACCATGGGCACCATGGTTGCCAGCAATGATCCCGCTTTAGAACGCACGGTGGGCATGGCGCCTGGTGCGACCTGGATTGCCTGTAAAGGCTGCGAAGGTCAATCATGCTCTGACTCTGCTTTAATATCATGTGCTAACTGGCTGCTTTCTCCGGGTGGAAGCACTGCGAATCGTCCTAATGTAGTTAACAATTCCTGGGGTGGCACTCCCGATGGCGATACCTGGTATTTATCCTATGTAAATAGCTGGCGCGCGGCAGGCATATTCCCTGCATTTTCAGCGGGAAATTCAGGACCCACCTGCGGTAGTATGGGTGATCCAGGATCTTATCAGGAGTCCTTCGCAGCAGCTGCGCATGCAAACAGCCGCACGATTGCCGGTTTTTCGAGCCGGGGTGAGAGTGCCTTCGGCCACGATCCGTACACAAAACCCAACATCTCTGCGCCTGGCGATAGTATTTATTCAACTGTGCCGACAAATGGTTGGGGTTCTTTGAGTGGCACCTCCATGGCCAGCCCGCACAATGCCGGAGCAGTCGCCCTGCTTTGGTCATGCAACCCTGCATTGATTGGCCAAGTTGATGCGACTTTCCAGCTGCTGCAGAATAGCGCGGACGCACCACCCGCCGGAGACTGTGGAGCCCCTCCTGATGGGCAGGGCAATTACACATTTGGGTACGGCTACCTGGATGTACTCGCAGCAGGGCAGCTGGCATGTGGTGCTGTTGAGCAAGGTAAATTGCAGGGGCATGTATATGACCAGTACGCTGCACCGGTTGTGGGAGCGAGCGTTACTGTTCAATTAGCACCCCAAGGTAACAGCGTCGATGTATTCACCGATCCGTCGGGATTCTATTCAATGGATCTGGTCCCGAGCACCTACGATGTCACTGCTTCGAAAGTGAATTACCAGTCGCAGACTGCAACTGGTGTTGTCATCGTGGCTTCCCAAACAACCGTCCAGGACTTCACCATTGATTTCTTGGGGAGTTGGATGGAGGAGCCCGCTCTGCCTGCGCCATGCCAGGATCTCACTCGTTTTGACGGGGAGTATTACAACGGTTTGGTTTATTTCCTGGGTGGGCGCGGCGGAACGGATGGGAGTGTTACTTATGGTGATGTCATCACCTACAACACGGACACTGGTGTGTGTGCTGACACAGGTGTCAACATCCCGAATCCCGTCTCCAACTACACGATTAACCTGGTTAATAACGGAACCGACAACCTTCTGTGCGTTTTTGGCGGCCGTCTTTCATCTGGTGCAACAACATTGGACGTTCAATGCTACAATCCGAGGCTAAATTCTACCAGTAAGGTGGCTGACCTCCCTGCTGCCTATACCGGATTTACCCCGGGTGCCCAGGTGGTGTTTAATAATAGGGTTTATATTTTCGGTGGATTTAGAAATGCTGCATCCCCCTACGAGCTCAGCCGGACCGATCGATTTAATCCACTTACCAACACGTTTACGCAGTTGGGTAACCTGAGCTTGGCTCGCTCTTATATTGATGCCGCTGTTGTAGATGGAAAAATCTATGCCTTCGGTGGTACAGTTTTCGACGGCGCAAGCCTGGTTTCCCAGTCTCGTACGGAAGTCATGGCCAACCCAGAGGGTGCTGGAACATGGAATGATGCTGCTGTGGCCGAGCTGCCAGTTGCGACTGCTGAGGGGCGTGCTTTTGGGTTCGATACTGATAGCCCCTATGTGTTAGGTGGCCAGATCATCATCGCTGGTGGTGGGTTATGGCCTGCTGAGACCTATGAGGTAATTGCCTATGACGTTGCCAGTAATACCTATGATGATGCGTTCCCTGATCTCAACAATGCCCGTAGAGACCATGCTGGTGTCTTTATCCCTGGCGATGCTGGAGAACCTGGCGCGATGTGGGTGTTCGGTGGTCGCTCGGGTGCAGATACGCCCCCATATGGACCTCCCGAATGGTACCCGGTAAATTTGATCGCAGAACCTGACATCCATGTTGCACCAACTTCTTTATCCGCAACGTTACCGACCGATGGTACAGAAACCCAGCAGCTTGTGATTACGAATAATGGCACAGCACCTTTAACCTGGTCACTCGAAGAAGTTCCAGGTCTGATGGTGGGTGGCAGTTCCAGCCCGTTCGTACCCGCGCCAACTTACGGCGGTGTCGTCAACAAGCAGCTTACCGTACAGTCTCCTTCTGCTCCTTTGGTACAGGTCCAGCCCGCTGCCAATCCTGATGCGGTTTTGTGGGATCAACCACTGAGCTCAGTGAACCAGAACTCTTATGTTAATCAAGAATTTTCTGATTTTCCTGCGTATAGCAGCTTCCTGGCGGATGACTTCATCAATGCGAATCCCTGGGTGATCAACAGCATCTTCGTTCCCGGTAACGGCTGGAATGGCTTTGCTACCTTAATGGATGCCACAGCGCTCACCTGGCAGATCTATAGTGATGATGGAGGTATCCCAGATGGTGATCCTACTGGTGGTGGCAATCCTCCACTTTGGACCCTTACTCTACCACCCACAGATCCCCAGGTCGTGATTACTACGGGGACTGGTGGCTTCCCTTCAAACACCCAGGTGAACCTGGCTGTTCCACTGGTCCTGCCCCCTGGACACTACTGGTTCATTTTCTATCCCAGTTTGTCGTTCTCAGAGGCGGGACAATTCGGTAGGCAGCCTGCCGATACAACCCATGGCTACATGGTCCAGTTCATCAATCCAGGAGAGGGATTCGGAGAAGGCACAGACTGGCAGCCGTGGACAGTGCTTGATATAGGTCTTGAGCAGAATGATAATGCCTTCCGGCTCGAAGGTTCAATAGCTCAAGATATTCCTTGGTTGAGCGAAGACCTGATCGGGGGTTCACTTGACCCTGCTGAATCCGTCACCATTAATGTGACCTTCGATGCCACTGGATTGCCACCCGGCGTGTATCATGCCAGCCTGGATATTAACAGCAACGATCCAGATCAACCCACGGTCACCGTGCCTGTGACCCTGACGGTATCGAACCTCGAAATCTTCTTACCTCTTGCCACAAAAGGCTGAAAGCCAGAAGATTGTATAAAATTGGGGCTGCCTGAAACATGGCAGCCCCATTATTTTAAAATCCAACTAAAAGAAGAGACTTAGATCCATAGCACCGAACAATAAATAAGGAAGTTCGTATAGTTAAAGGACACACATTGGGTGGTTTCATTAGCTTTTCTGTCAACGCAATACCTAAAGGCTGCCCGGCAAAAGCGTCAATAATTTTCGTCATCCTCACCTAACGGGATGTTTGTAAAATGTGACATTAGTCAATTAATCCCCTGAATTATGGCAATATGGATGCGGTTGGGGTTGTGTTATACTCCAAAAAGCCTCTGTCGGTTCGTTCAGGGAAAGTTTACGAGGGATCTGATCTCAGCATGCAAGAAAATGTGATGAGAATTCCGATTGGAGGGGTTATATAGGAGAATCTGGGATTACTGGTGAGCTGAGTGCCATATTCGTTTTCTTACAATCGCGGTTTACCTCCTTGTTTTATAAGGCAGGTAACCATCAGGTACCAAGAGCATGTGAGGCGCAATGAATTCAAAAGAATATATTCAACTGGAAGAGCAATATGGAGCGCACAACTACCATCCGCTAGATGTGGTCCTGACCCGTGGGGAGGGGGTGTGGGTTTATGATATTGACGGGAACCGCTACCTGGATTGCCTGAGTGCCTATTCGGCTTTAAACCAGGGACATGTGCATCCCAAGATCTTGAATGCCCTGCTCCAGCAAGTGGAAAATCTCACCCTGACTTCGCGCGCCTTCCGCAATGACCAGCTGCCTCTGTTTTACAAGGAACTGTCGGAATTGACCGGTTACGAAATGTCGCTCCCCATGAATTCTGGGGCAGAAGCCGTGGAGACTGCGATAAAGCTGGCGCGCAAGTGGGCATACCGGGTTAAAGGCGTGCCCCGTCACCATGCCGAGATCATCACCTGCCAGAATAATTTCCATGGTCGCACAGTATCCATCATATCCTTTTCCACCGAACCGCTCTACCGGGATGATTTTGGCCCCTTTACCCCCGGGTTTGTGACCGTTCCCTATGGGGATGCCGATGCAATCGCAGCTGCAATTACACCGCATACCGCCGCGGTCATGGTTGAACCGATCCAGGGGGAAGCTGGTGTGAATATCCCACCAGCCGGCTATCTCAAGCGCCTGCGAGAAATTTGCACGAAAAACAACGTCCTTTTTATTGCGGACGAGATCCAAACTGGCCTGGGGCGAACCGGCAAGCTATTCGCCTGTGAACATGAAAGCGTCCGGCCTGATATGGTGATCATCGGCAAGGCCCTCTCGGGGGGCTTTTACCCGGTTTCCGCTGTGGTTGCAGATGAAAAGATCATGGGCTTGTTCCAACCTGGTGAACACGGTTCGACCTTCGGGGGTAACCCACTCGCCATGGCGGTGGCGCGCGCCGCATTAAGCGTTCTTGTGCAGGAAAAAATGGTGGAGAATTCCGCCCGTATGGGCGAGTATTTTCAGGAACAGCTGGTTGAAATTTCAAGCCAGCACATCAAGGAAGTACGTGGGAGAGGCCTATTGATTGGCGTAGAGCTGAAACCAGAAGCTGGTGGAGCCCGGCGCTTCTGCGAAGCTTTGGTTAAAGTTGGCATTCTTGCCAAGGAAACCCATGAAAGCGTCATCCGCTTCGCCCCACCGTTGATCATCGACAAGCCAACCATCGATTGGGCAATCCCACGCATCCGGGAAGTCTTACATTTGAAATAAAAAGGCATACCCGTGCGTCTGCTCGGATAATTAATCGCAAGATCGTTTACAAAGGAGTGAAATCTATGAACATTTGCGTTCCAAAAGAAAGACGGACCTTTGAGTTCCGGGTCGGGCTGACCCCTGGTGCGGTGCAGATGCTCACCAAGGAAGGTCATGTCGTTTATGTCGAGCATAATGCCGGGGTGGGCGCGGGATTCAGCGACCAGGAATATGAAAAGGCTGGTGCGCGACTCGTCTATACCCCGCATGAAGTTTTTGGCCGGGCTGATCTTCTGTGTAAGGTTGCCCGTCCGACCTACGAGGAGCTGGAGTGGCTACGCTCTGAAATCACCATCATGGGCTTGCTGCACTTGTTTTCCTCACGCCAGGACAAGATCGATATCATCAAGGAAAAGAACCTCACCACCATATCTTACGAGCAGATTCAATTACCTGATGGATCGCAGCCTGTCCGTAAGCCGCTCAGCCAGATCGGTGGTCGCCTGGTTGCTCAGATCGGCGCACACCTGTTACAGAACGATGCGGGGGGTAAGGGTATCATGTTGGGAGGCATGGGTGGTGTGCCCCCGGCTGAGGCCGTAATCATCGGAGCCGGTATCAGTGGTACGGCTGCAGCCCGCTCTTTCCTGGGTGTTGGTGCCCACCTGACAATGCTGGATACCAACCTGGATGCCCTGCAGTTCATCCACGAAACGTTCCCGGGTGTAGCCACCATGGTATCCAATCCACACAATATCGCCCGTGCCACATCTTATGCTGATATCGTGGCAGCCTGCATCCAGGTACCAGGCGATCGTCCACCAATCGTAATTTCGCGCGAAATGCTGCGCGGTATGAAACCGCGTTCCTTGATTATGGATGTAAGTATCGATGAAGGCGGCTGTGTGGAAACATCCCGCCCAACGACCCATGAGCACCCGACATTTATTGAGGAAGGAATTATTCATTATTGCGTGCCGAATATGGGTAGTGCTGTGGCACGCACTTCGACCTACGCTTTCCTGAATGCTGCTTTTCCATTTATCAAGGAAATCGCTGAGAAAGGAACTGAGCTGGCCATAGATGAAAATCCTGCGATTGAGACAGGCGCTCTGATTGTCAAGGGTGAGGTACGTCGTCTGCCTGGCATGCGCGCCGGCTTGGAAGAAGAGGAGTAGAGAATGGATCTTAATAAGTTATATCAATCCCGCGTCGTCACCGCAGAAGAAGCGGTCAAGAAAATCCAATCCGGCCAGCGGGTATTCCTTACTGGTAACTGCTCTACACCTCAGACTGTCCTGGCTGCCCTGGTCAAGCATGCCCCCAATTTAAAGGATGTTGAGATCTGTCAGGCACTCAGCGTTGGGCCGGCTGACTACGTCAGCCCCGAAATGGAAGGACACTTGCGGGTCAATACCATGTTCATCAGTGCGAACATCCGCAAGGCTGTTCAAGAAGGGCGAGCTGATTTCACTCCCGTTTTGCTGTCAGAATTTCCCTTGCTCTTTAAGAACAAGCACTTGCCTATCGATGTAGCCCTGGTGCATCTCTCACCCCCCGATGAGCACGGCTTCCTGAGCTTTGGTATTGAAAACGGCTTGACCAAGTCGGCCGCTGAATCAGCGCGCATCATCATCGCCGAAGTTAACCAGCAAATGCCCCGCACCCTGGGTGACTCCTTCATCCACCTGAGCCGCCTGAATTACATTGTTCCGGTCAATTACCAGCTAGCAGAGATGTCTATGGGTGGCGAAGGCGCGGATCCGACCACAGAAAAGATCGCCAGCTACATCGCCGAGCTGATCCCGGATGGTGCCACCATGCAGATGGGTATTGGGGCTATCCCAGATGCCGTTCTGAAATATCTTTACAACAAGAAAGACCTGGGTGTGCATAGCGAGTTGTTCTCGGATGGCGTGATCGACCTGGTGGATGCCGGGGTCATGACCAACGCTCGTAAGAGCCTGCACACGGGGAAGATCGTAGCCGGGTTTATCATTGGCTCGCGCCGGTTGTACAACTGGGTGGATGACAATCCCATGATTGAACTGCATCCCACCGAATACATCAACGATCCTTATGTGATTGCCCAGAATGATCGCATGGTGGCAATCAACTCCGCCATCGAAGTGGATCTTACCGGTCAGGTGTGCGCTGACAGTATCGGACCCAAGCTGTACTCGGGTGTGGGTGGCCAGTTGGACTTCATCTATGGGGCTTCACGCTCTAAGGGTGGTGTGCCTATCATTGCCTTGCCCAGCACTACGACAACTCGCGATGGCACGGTCATCTCACGGATCGTAACCATGCTCAAGCGAGGCGCTGGTGTGGTCACCAGCCGCAACCATGTTCGTTATATCGTCACCGAGTACGGAGTGGCAGATGTGTATGGCAAGAGCATCCGAAAGCGCGCCGAAGCACTCATCGGAGTAGCGCACCCAGACTTCCGTGCTGAGATGCGCAAGGAAGCGACTGATTTGAAATACCTGTAAGAACCAGATCAAAACCTTAATATACAGCCAGCAGGTGAGCAAAGCCTGCTGGCTGATTTATTTAAACGGGAAGGTATAATAATCGTGGAGAGTGCCTTATGGAGCGTCGCACGAAGATCGTTGCCACAATTGGTCCAGCCAGCCAGAGCGAAGAAGTGCTGCGTGAGCTGATAAAAAAGGGGGTGAATGTTGCCAGATTGAATCTTTCGCACGGCTCCCATTCCGAGCATGAACTTATTTATGGTCGCCTTCGAAAGCTGGCTCAGGAGCTGGGAGTGCCAGTGTGCGTCCTGCTGGATTTACAAGGGCCGAAAATTCGCATAGCCAAATTAGCGGGTGAGCAAATGGAACTCATCCCGGGAAAGAAGGTTGTGCTGACGACTTCAGGGAATGTTACCGGGAGCGTTGAAATACCCGTTGAGTTTCCCGAGTTACCCCGCAGTGTCAGGCCAGGGGAGCGGATATTGCTTGATGATGGCGCCCTGGAATTAAGTGTAGATCGTGTGGACGAGGATAATGTGTTGGCGACAGTAGTCATAGGTGGGATATTAAGATCCCACAAGGGGATCAGTCTGCCTGAAGCCCATCTGGATATTCAAGCACTGACGGAAAAAGACCTGAACGATCTCGAGTTCGGCATGCGGCTTGGTGTTGATGCAGTAGCTCTATCCTTCGTTTGCTCTGAAGACGATGTGCATGCTCTTCGAGAAAATATATTGCGGATCGACTCTACACAAAAAAATCTCCTGGTGATTGCCAAGCTCGAGCGACCTGAAGCCCTTAATCATCTGGATCAGATCATACAAGCCGCCGACGGGGTAATGGTGGCTCGGGGCGACCTGGGGGTCGAGATGCCTCCCGAGAGAGTACCAATCGCCCAAAAACAGATCATCGAATGTGCAAACCGGCATGCGAAACTGGTGATTACTGCCACCCAGATGCTTGAATCGATGATCCACAGCCCACGTCCAACTCGCGCGGAAGCTTCGGATGTAGCTAATGCGATCTTTGATGGCACCGATGCAGTGATGCTGTCGGGTGAAACCGCCGCGGGTGAATACCCTGTCCAGACAGTGCAGATGATGGACCGAATCATCTGCCAGGCTGAAGCGCACGTCGGGGAGTGGGGCCATTGGCATGGTCCGACCTCCGTGGATGTCGAAGAGGATGACACACAGTTTATGTCCCTGGCAGTCAGGGAACTAGCCCACGACCGAAGTGTCGCAGCAATCGCAGTCTTCACCATGAGCGGGAGAACTGCTATGTTTGTCTGCAAAACCCGCCCTGGCGTACCCATCTTAGCTTTTACACCGGATTCGCGAACTTATCAGAAGATGCAGATGTATTGGGGGGTTTCCCCGTTCATGGTGCCACAATCGAATAACCTGGATGCCATGCTTGAGGATGTCGATCGAGTGATTAAAAGCTTTGGGATTCTAAAACCCGGCCAACGTGTCGCCCTGACTTGCGGCTATCCCGTGGCCACGATTAGCCCCACCAACCTGGTATTGCTGCACTGTATCCCTGAGTAAGGCGTCGGATAAGGCGCTATCGTCATTATCGGTTTTTATGATTGTTGGTGGTCATAATTGTCTCCAGAGCAGGCGACAAGTGGTGAAAAACTTGCAACAATACGCTAACTTGCTCAATGTCTACAATGGCCAAGGACAGGGTGAAGAGTTTTTTTAAGCGCAATTATTTTAGATAAACTTATTAAAAGATGCCTTTGATCAGTTGCCTGGAGATTGTGTGATGCGTAAAAATAAAATTATCATTTACACCATCATCGCGTTTGTGTGCCTTATCATATTTTCCATTCCAGCAGCTTCTTCTGCTTTATCTGCTGAACCAACCAGGCCGGAAAACCAGTCGATTAACGATCAGATTGAGGAGGCAGTATTACAGGCGATTGGTATAAACAGTCGCTATATTCAGGGCGACGCGGTTAATAATCTCCAGGTTTCCGATATTAAAGTTTCGCAGGATCAACAGTGGGCTACAGCCTGGGTAGTCTATTACGATCCACAGATTGGTGCCATCCTGCCCACCGAACCGGCCCTGGCAGTTGTGCATAATGTTGAGGGTACATGGTTTGTGTATCTGCCGACAGATCCCGGCTGGCAGGCGGCCCTCTTAGCAGTGCCCGATGACCTGTTAACAAAAGAGGAAAAGGACATGTGGTTGGCTATGAACCAGGGTACGGAAGAAGCATTCCCAACCCAGAGCGGATATTACCTGCCCTGGCGTGGTGGTCAGACTGCATACCTGTCGCGCAGTGTCGGTCATGATGCGGATTTTTCAACCGCACATTATTCCTTCGATTTTTTTGTCCCTGGCACTACGGTTTGTCCAAGCGGAGGGGCAGGGAACATCCTAAACGGTGCGGGAACGACGGGTTTAAATTTTGGCCTCTATGCTTCTCGAGCTGCAACCGTCTGGGGATGGGATGATTCGGTAGAGGATTGTAACCATAGTAAGGTGAATTTCATCGTCCTACGGAATGTGGATGATCCCAGTATCTACCAGCTATACATGCATCTCTCACAGGGCAGCATTCCGGCGACTCTGAAGACGGTTGGTGCACCTGTTGCCAGAGGGCAGTTCATTGGTTTAGCGGACAACACAGGCAACAGTACCGGCTCACACCTGCACTTCCAGATCGAACGCCAGCCCACCTGGCCTGAAGCAAATCCATACTGGAATAGGGCCCTCGATGTGACTTTCAGTGATGTTTCGATCAATGGCGGCAGGCCCCGCGTAAATCCACCGGATGCAGCCTACTGCCTGCCTACTGATATTTGCAATGTTTTTCAGCAAACCTACATCTCTGGGAATTATTTCCAGGGAGATATGCAACCTCCAATTGGTGAATTGATCGGGGTAAACTACGGACAGGTTATCACGTCTCAGACGATCTCGCTCAGTGGTTGGGCAGCTGATGATATCTCCGGACTAGATTATGGGCAGTTAATTGCGAATTTCGACGGATCATGGCACAATCTTGGCCCACGCTTCAACCCCGACTTTACCTATTCCTGGGATCTGTGCAACCCAGGGTTACCTGTGCCTAACGGGCCAATCAGTCTGGCGCTACTCTTGTTTGATGTGGCTGGCAACTCTGCCCCACGAGTAGATTTAACCAACATCACCAAAAGTTATTCCTGCCCCGTACCACCGACAATCTGCATTCCTGGAGCAAACCAGGTCACGTTATTTGAAGATCCTTTTTACCATGGAGGCTGTGTGAAATTTGGCGTGGGAGAGTACCCTACAGGCCAATCGCTTGATCCACTAGGAGATAACGATGTTGAATCGATCCTCGTGGGGAATGGTGTTATTACTACGCTGTATTCAGATGAAAACTATTCCGGTCATTCTCTGGCAATTTTGGATGGCACTGCGTTTATCCAATATGGGTGGGTTCCCGCCAACTCACTATCATCGATGAAAGTCGCATCACGAAATCTCGCTCCACTCACGCCGATTATTGTCTATCCGGTCTCTTCGGCATTAATTCGAGATGGTGATGTCATCCCGTTCTCATGGCGAAATGCAGGAGGGGTGACTGAATACCAGATTCAGATTTTCAGAGGTGCTGACCTGTACAAAACATTCCCCTGGCAATCAGATCCAGTCTTATTTGTAGATTCATTGGCTGAAGGGAATTATAGCTGGCGAATCCAGGGAAGAAACGGGGTTGGGATAAGCCCATGGACTGCAAAAACGGACTTCTCCATCCAGTCACCGATTGTATTCCCACCCAATGTAACTGCCCCCTATAGCGATACAATGGAGCATACCGAATCGGCTTGGGTACCAGATGGAATCTGGGCGTACAAGACCAATCCCACTATGGCTCATAGCGGGTCAGCCAGCTGGTGGTTCCAAAATGAATTTGGTGATTATGCTAACGGCCAGCCGAACTCAGGTTCATTGACCTCGCTACCAATCCGCATTCCCAGAACGGGTTTTTATCTACGCTTTTATTACCGCGTTGAAACTGAGACTACTGGCGCAGCTTGGGATCAACGCTGGGTACAGATTTCTGTTGATGGCGGGCGTTTCCAAAACCTTGTGCAGCTATCTGATGAGCCGCAAATATCTGAAACTGGCAGCTGGATGCGTAGCAAGGCAATCGATCTGACAGGTTATAACGGTCACACCATCCGTGTCCGCTTCCATTTTTCAACCCTGGATGCAACTGCCAATAATTATGCTGGTTGGGGAATTGATGATGTAGGCATCACGGATACTCCTCCGCCTACCTGTTCTGATAACCGACTGGATGAGACCCCGGTTAACGCCTATTTATTAGCTTATGATACGAACATCAAGGTACCTGGCCAGATTTGTCCCAATGGTGATTATGATTACTATAAGTTCTTCGGACATGCAGGCGATCGCATCGTTGCTGACATTGATGCTATGGTAAACGGTTCACCCCTGGACTCTTTTCTCTACCTGTTGGATACCGATGCTAAGACTGTCCTGGCTGAGAACGACGACGAGATATACGCCACACTCCGTGATCCTTTGCTCAGCTACACTCTACCAGACGATGGAACGTATTACCTTAAGCTGAAAGCGTGGAAACATCCTTTGTTGGGGGGCGATACTTATAACTATACCATTCGTCTATATGAAGATCATAATGCGCCTTCCCTGGCGATCACCTGGCCTACTCAGAACATATACCTGCCAGATTCTGAAATGACCCTTTCAGCTAATGTCAGTGATGTCACGAATGGGGTAAACCGGCTCGAATTTTATTGGCACTCATCAGATTGGTTGTCAGGTATTTGGCAGAAGATTGACACTGATCGGGATGGGACTGATGGATGGAGCGTAGTTTTCAATCCTGCTGGACAACCCGAGGGGAATGAAGGCGCGATCTTCGCCCAGGTCATCGATATGGCAGGGAACTGGGTTGGCAGTGGCGTGTGGAACCTGGGGATAGATAAAACTCCCCCGACAACTGCAATGAACACCTTGCCAGGCACGCAGACGAGCAATGCCTTTTTACTGACCTGGACCGGATCAGATAATCTGTCTGGCATTGATTACGTAGAGATCCAGCAGAAAATAGGCGGAGCCGCCTGGATTACCTTGCCTCCGATAGATGGTTCTTTAACCCAATCCTGGATCATAGCGAATGCTGGAAATGCATATTCGTATCGCATGCATGGTGTAGATCTTTCGGGGAATACCGAGAATTACCCATCATCTGCTGAAACGGCAACTTCCATTCCTGACGCAAATGTCCTGTGTTATGCTCCTGACTCCTTTGATAGCTCTGGTGATGATGATAACACCCCTGAGCATGCCAGCCAAATCTTCGCTGATGGTGCCAGCCAGGTTCACAATTTCTGTAATCCGCTCGCACCAAATTTCCAAAATGATGAGGACTGGGTTAAGCTCTCTGTTTCACCTGGGCAGAATATCCTGGTCAAAAGTATGAACACCAGTCTGCCAAGCGCTACAGTGATCAGCCTATATGCGCAGGATGGGCACACGCTCCTTGCGGAGGTCACCCCAGCACAGTTTGGCGACGATTCCTTCCTCCTATGGACTTCCGATCGTGAAGGGTTGGTCTATCTTCGCCTCCATCACCTGGATGGACGTGTAATCGGGAGTAAAGTTGGCAGTACTCTTTCGGTAAAGATCGTCGAATTGACATTTATGCCGGTTGTGTTGGGGAAATAATCCAACATCTATCTCAGGAACACCAGCGCCGTCAGGCCAAAGGAAAGCAAGTACGCAAGTGGATAGATGTAATTCATCGGTGCTTCCAACCGGTCAGCCTTCTCACGCTGATCATTCTGCTCCAACCACTTGAAGTAAACATTCATGGCAACGACGATCGTGTTTATTATGAATGTGATCGCCATGATCGCATCCATGAAGGTCAGGTATCCCATGCGTGGGTAATTATCTCCCAGGCTGAAGCTAAATGCTATGAAAAGCAGCAAGTTTCCTGTGGCGATTTCAATTCTCCGGGAGTAATCCTTCAAGAAGAAGGTGATATACGACACAATGATAATCAGTAAAATGGGGATGAAAACACGGAATACGTAATAATCCAAATGGCGAGGAGCAGAGAAGTGAAAGGCGAATCGTGAGGTTGGCATGATCCTGCTCGATGTCACAGTGCTGATTTGTGTGTCGAATCCATTCAACACAAATTCATCTTCTCCATTCTCCGGGTCGATGGCATTGAAGTTTTCCATTGGAACAAAGACGTACCTGTCTTCTGGGTAAAACATATCCACATAGATATAAAAGTCTTGCTTGTCGAATGGATATGCCGTCCAGTCGAAATTCAACTGGAAATTAGTGGTGAACCGTTCACCGTATGTCGCGTGCCCATTAGAAGCAATCTCAACAATTCGGTTTTGGGTCCAGCGATTCCCCTGTTGGTTAAAAAAGGTGAAATCTGGCCAGTTTCCATTGACATCGGCAAGGAATTTGTTGAAGTCGTTCTCGGTGTATATCTTCGTGGTACAGTTACATTCATCTGGATTAAACGCCAGTGCAGGGTCGGTCCATTCCAATTTAAGCGTGCCAACATCATACATGATCTCATTAGGTTGGTCGATGTTCACGATCTGCTGCAGCTTGAAGCCTACTTTAACCGGTATAGCTAGCTTCAATAAGCTTTCAGTGTTGGCTTGCACTTGGCCCAACAGCACATCCGGTGCATTTAAACCAACCTGCAATTGATAATCACCACTCGTGGTTTCCCCATTAATCATAGCTGCCTGGATATCCAGGGTGAAATTTTGTCCTCCATCAGGAAAGTTCTGTTCGATTTTTGGAGATGATGCCTGCCCGTTCAGGTTGGTAGCATTGACAGGCTTGTTGCCGTAATCGCGCAGTATCAGGATGGGTTTAAGGTTTCCACTGGCTGCCTGCAGGTTGATATACAAGGTGTCCCCCGGTTTGACGTCACTCAACCTGACAGTTGTTTGTGGATTTTCTCCGCCCAAGTTACCACTCATCGTCTGGATCAGCTGGGTTTCCAACACCGCTTGATCCTGCACTGCGATGACTGCATCTGTAGATTCAACAGTGCCATCCAGTACATTTGGCGAGTTGATCCCGAGTAGCAACCTGTAGGACCCAGATGTAGTCCGTCCTGCTGCAGAAAGGGAGCTTGAAGCTATCAAGTAGTAATCTCCCATTTCAGGTACAGTGAATGACAGTGCAGCCGAATATCCCGGACCACTGTCATCGTCCCATGCAAGTAAATACTTATCTCGTAATGCGGGTAATTCGAGCAGTGGAGTGGTTGAATTCGCCACCAGGGTGGTAACCTCTTTTTTATATTTCTCCAATGTGTTGTTCAAGTTTTGGCCATCAATAAGTACTCCAACAAACGGATCGAGGTTTCCAGAAATGTTTTCCATGAAAACATCCAGAGTTTGGCCTTTTTGTAATTTCTCCACTAAGAAGACATCCACCTGATCAGGTGCCAATGTACCGTTAACTTCCTGAATAGACGGAGTATCTTGAGCTAGAACGATTCCGAGTGGTACGAATAAAGAAATCAGGGTGGTTACTAATAAAACGGTGTGAGTGACATACCGAGACATAAACTTTCTCCTCAGGTCATAGCTTAACTTTGACGTGTAGTAACTATGTGAATCATGTGATTGAGAATTTACCCAATTAGGATCGATTCCTCTGGGTACTCGACCAGATTCTTTCGCCTATCACGTCCGAGTAAGGAAATCATGATGGTGATTGCACCCAAACGGCCTGCGACCATAGTGATCATGATAATGAATTGGCCGATGGTGTTCAATCCACTTGTGATACCGAGGGATAACCCCGTGGTTGAATACGCAGAAACGACTTCGAATAATACTTGTTCTAAATTGAACGGGTTCGTCAGCAGGATCAACCACGTTCCCACAATAACCAACATCAAGCTGATCACAAAAACAACAAGTGCACGAATAATCAGGTTACTCGGTAGCGAGTGTTTGCCAACCTGAATTTTATCCAGCCCACGGGCATAACTGATAATTGCCAGCCACAGGATCACAAAGGTGCCCGTGGTGATACCACCTCCAGTCGAAGCGGGAGCAGTACCAATGAACATCAGGCCGATCAATAATAAAATTGATGGGAAATTAAGCTCGCTGAAACCGGGTAAACTTGCGAAGCCCGCTGTCCTGGCCGACACCGATTGAAACCAGGCCAGGATAGACCTTTGACCAAAAGACATACTACTCAATACGCCAGGCTGGCGATACTCGGAGATCAATAATCCTATCCAACCAATGAAGATAAGGATTAAAGTGATACTGATCGTGATGCGGGTGTGCAAAGAAAATGGTCGATGGCGGCGAAATATTAGGTCCATATAAATGGGAATTCCCAGGCCTCCCAGGATGATCAACCCTCCAAGGATAAGCATACTGAGATTATCGGTTGGAATCCCATTGGGGTATTCGGGAAGACCATAAAAGAGGTCGAAACCAGCATTGCAATAAGCCGTAACGGCATGGAAAATGGCATAAAAGATAGATTTCCCAGCTGGGACAATTCCAGCGAGCTTCCAGTGTAAGAATAGCGATGCGGCACCTAGACCTTCGATTAATAGCATTAACCCAATCGCCCGGAGCATTATCTTGATGATATCCTCCGATCGGTCTAAACCCAGAGAGCTGGTCACTGCCAGGCGATCACCGAGAGAGATTTGGTGCCCGATCAAGCGAAAGAATAGCGCAACAGACACGATAAATCCCACCCCGCCGACCTGGACTAATGCCAGGACAACCAGTTTACCCCATATGGTCAGCTCGGTGCTGATTGGGAAAAGGCTTAAGCCGGTGACTGCTGAGGCTGAAGTGGCTGTAAAAAGGGCTTCCATGAATGATAATCTTCGGTTGGCTGCACCGGGAATGAGCAGCAGGACGGTACCTATTGCGATCAACATGAGTAAACCCACTAGCAACTGAAGGGCTACCGGGAATTGTCGTCCTTCGGGAGTACCAGTAATCTGACGGATTTGGATCCTACGCTGCCTGTTAGCTTTGGATGCAGCACGCGAAATTTTCATTGCAGGTTACTGAATTCTACCAATCGTTCCTTATTACCCACCAGCACCAGAATATCATTTTGTAAGATGTGGGTGTTCAGGTCAGGACTAATAATCAGTTCATCGCCCCGCAGGATGAGCACCACAATCACATCATATTCCTCACATTCCTTAATCCCTTTGCCTAGCAACCAGGTCGAGGGTTTTATCTCGATCAGGTGATAATCCTGGCTTAACGGAAGCTCTTCAAGAATTCCCGGGATGCTAAGCTCCTCTGCTAGCCGGTGGCCACTCTCTTCATCTGGCAGGATCACCCGGTCAGCACCAATCCGTAATAATATCTGCCGGTGTCTATCCGTATTTGATAGGGAGATAACCTGGGGTATCCCCAGGTTTTTTAGCGTGGAGGTGATCAAGGCACTCGCTTCAAAATTCCTGCCAATCGCTACCACCACTGTCTGAAAGGCGGTGATATCCACCTGGCGTAAAGCAGCTTCATTGGTGGCATCCAGGATGACAGCCTCATGAATTTCGTCTGTGATTGCCTTTACCCTCTGCGAGTCGTTGTCTATACCCAACACCGGATGGCCGAGTTCTTCCAACCGGCGTGCCAGGCTATTACCGAACCGTCCCAACCCGATAATGGCAAATTCCTTCTCTTTATTTTTTGCGAGTGATGGCATGCTGCTCTCCGTATGTATATTAAAATCGAACTTCTTGATTTTATAACAACTTTTAGGATGGATATCCAATTTGCAGCTAATATTTCTTCATCAGGCTAATATCAAGCTAATCCTTAATGCGAATTTGTGCAATCGCAGGAAAATCTCCTGCTGAGCCCACTAGAGTATCAGTAGGATAACCTGATCATCTCGACCAAATTCGGTAATCTTCTTATTACTCCTAAGGATTTCTTTTCATAATTGAAATAATCAGCCGGGCTGAAGCAGCATCATCGCAACCGCTACGCTGAAGCCAATGACCAGGAATAAACCGGTTTCCTTTCCGCCATGTTCAAAGGATTCTGGGATCATCGAATCAGTCAACATGACCAGTAATGCTCCTGCCGCGAACGAGTCAACCATGGCACCTGTAGCACCAGGTAGGACAGTCGCCAGTCCATATCCGAAGACTGCTGCAAGAATACTCAAACCACAAACTGCCAACCATAAGCGTGTGATCTTGGCTTTCGCCCAGCCGCTTTTTAACATTCCTGCGGTGCCTCCCAGGCCTTGGGGTATGTTGCTGATTGCTACGGCGAAAATAAAGGCCAAGGAGACTTGGGGTGAGTGAACCAGGGAGAGCCCGAGCACCAGGGATTCTGGTACACCGTCGAGTAGGGAACCAAGCAAGATACCCAACCCGGATCCACTGGCCTGCCCGCCTTCCATGTCCATTCGATCTTCACCTCCGAGTTTATCCACCCATTGATCGGCAAAGTAGAAGGTCAAAGCACCGAGGGCGATTCCAACCGCTATTAATATATATTTTCCCTTCACATCCAATACAGCACCGAGAATTAGCTGATACGTTGCCGCGCTGATAATCGCACCTGCACCGAAGGCCATGATTAATGCCGTCCATTTATCGTTGATTAAATTACGATATGCCAAGACCATGCCGATCAACAAAGTAACCGTAGCTAAAAAACTCCAAAAAGCTGCTTGTCCCATAATACTGTCCTTGTGCTCAAATAAGTGCAAAATTCTAGATTTCTTTGGTCTTAACGATTGACGATGAGATGGATAAAAATTTGTCCTTCGTCTACACAATTATTTCCTGTTTACCTAATCATTTCACCTGCTTCAGCTAGGATTGCTTGTGAGCGCGTTGCGAGCGGACAAAGCGGATGCGGTCGAAGAGAGCTAGCAGGATCACAATACCATTAATCAAATAGACAATCGTAAAAACCTTTCCCACGGGAGTCTTGGGTGTGAAATCTCCATACCCCACCGTGCCCAGGCTGACAACACAGAAGTAGATTGAATCTAAAAAACTCCAGCCTTCAAACCAATGGTAGAATAGTGCCCCCAGAAACAGAGTGGCCAGGGCATAGAAAATAGTTGGCCTTGAATCGGGATCACTCAACACATCTAATAAAAATAAGCTCCTGACAGGTTGGTATTTCTTTACCCGATTAACAACAATTTCTTCCTCTTGATTCGTGCGTTGTTTCTCTCCCATGTGCTGTCTCCTCCAAATAATCTTATTGCCTGAGACTCTATCACTTACGTATCAGGTCTACTGCCAGGGCACCATCCTGGGTCCGCAGTTCAAGTGCATTCCCTTCGACCACATATGCCTTACCAGACTCAAGAGCGAGCAGAAACTGTGTTTCCTGATCCATTGCACCAGCAGGCTCACCGCAGTACATCTTTGTAGAAACAAGAGGGCCAATAGAGATATTTTTACCATCAAGCTTGTAACTGCCGCTATAAGAATTACAACCGCTGGAGCCTGAGAGTGTGCCATCTTCACCAAAATCAGCAGATAATGTCGTTCCCGCTAAAACGCTCGTTACTGCTTGTTTCCCATTGTTATAAGCTATCACTTCCCAGGAGGTACCCGCTAGCCCCTGGTTCTGTGCTTGATACGTGACTAATACTTTGCCACCTGCGTCCATCAGGCTTAGCTGATCAGCCTTGATCGAATATGACTTTGCCTCCTGCAAGGCTTTCAAGTAGACTTTTTCCTGGTTCATGAGCGAGCTTTCGCACATCATCATGGTAGTGGCAAGAGTTGATGAGATCGAAATAGTGCTACCGGAGATTTGGTAGCTGCCCATATATCGATTGCAACCCGCTGATCCACTGATCTTCCCATCCTGCGTGAACATGGCTGAAATAGTGGAGCCTGCTACTAGCTGATTTCCATTTAACTCTGCTAGCATCCAAATTTGATCCGTCATATCACTTCCGTTACTGGTTTTTGAAGAAGAACATGCTGCCAGTGCGATAAAAGCTACAGAGATACCAAGCGAATACAAGACTTTTTTCACTCATTCCTCCAGGGAATATATAAATTTCCGAAAAGTTGAAGATTCCATGTATTTTATCAAAATCCACTAGTTTCGCAGAGTGTGCTACTGGGAATAAAGTATTTCAAAAAAGAACCGGTAGGTTCAATTAAAAAGGTCAACCTATCCCAGACGGATATAAGTGTGTTCGGTTCTTAGGAAGGATTAGAAACACCGGATAAGGAAGGAGTCATTCCGGGAAATTTCCCGGTAAGTGGTGTTCGAGAAGAAGGATTAGTCAACTCTTGCGTAATAAAAACTACCTGTTTACCAGGGTACTGCAACCTGATATTTGGCGAATACACCATTTACACTGGAAAGCTCACGCTGCAGGGATTCTAAGGAAATTTCTATAATTATAAAGTAAGGAATGCCGAATTAGATATTAGTAATATTCTCGAATATAATAGCCATTTATAGCCTCGAGTATTTCCATTGATCTGCTTCCCAGGCAATTATGAAACGCTTTATCCCTATCCTCTTTGTGATCTTGTTAGCAACATTAATTACACCTGCCCTGGCACAAACCAGCTCACAACAAGTAGGAGAATCCATTGTACTCACCGGCGGGCAGGGGAACTATCCGCTTGGCTTGGACCTGCAAATCCTTGAGGATCCTACTGGTAAGCTAACCATCCAGGATATAACCTCGGATCAATACTCTTCCCAGTTTCGACCCAGTAATGTATCGGTGCCGAATTATGGTTTTACGCAAAGTGCATATTGGGTGAGTTTCACCCTTGATAACCAAACCCAACAAATCACTGACTGGTTATTGGAAGTTGGCTTTGCTAACATGCATTATGTTGATTTATATTCACCATTACCCGATGATATGGGATTCAGCGGGAAACAAACCGGTGTGCTAAGGCCTGTCGCATCCCGTGATCTCGTCTATCCCCTCATTATTTTTAAATTACCCGTCCCATCCCAGAGTGTAGAGACGTTCTACTTGCGCTTCCAGAATGGTGGATCGATGACTTTACCACTTACACTTTGGGCTCCGAGTGCATTCATAAATCAGTCTACGATGAAGCAAGTGTTGGATGGGATCTTTTATGGGATATTGATTGGTTTATTATTCTATAACCTTTTCTTGCTTTTTACCTTGCGAGAAGGAAGTTATGCATTTTTCGTAATTTTACTTGCCAGTTTGATTATCGAAGAAGCAACATATGATGGTTATTTGGAAATCTACATTATTCCAAATTTATATTTCCTAATTGACCATATATATCCACTAACATTTTTCCTTCTGTTTACTTTTATGATTTCATTCGCTGATTCATTTCTACAGTTAAAACATCGACTACCAAAATTCCATTGGGTAGATCTCGGAATCATATCAGTGGGGATCGTATGCATGATCCTGTCGCTTTTAATTGATTATCACGTGATGGCCTTATTGGGAGTTCCTTGGGCGATTGCATCTCTCATTGTAGTCGCTATTGCGGGGATCATTTCCTGGTTGCGCGGTTTCCGACCTGTGCGCCTTTTCATGATTGCCTGGCTTGGGTTGCTTCTCTCTATGGTATGGGTACTTCTGGTACGACTGCAATTTGCCAGCAGCAACGTAATTAGTGAAAACGCCTATCGTATTGGATATTTATGGATGGCGATATGCTGGTCCATCGCACTTGCAGATCGAATTAATCTATTAAAAGTCGAAAAGGAGAATGCATTTAACGAGTCTCAAGCAACTGAAAGCCGCTATCGCCAGCTGGTTGAAACGATGAATGACGGTCTAGCAGTTACAGATCAGGAGGCGCGCTACACTTATGTAAATCAACGGATGTGTACCATGCTGGGCTATCAAGCCGAGGAGCTCATCGGTCATAAAGCATTTGAGTTTATGGATAAAGTAAATGAAGTTATTCTCACGGAGCAACTTCAAGCGCGGAGGTCTGGAGCTTCTTCTGCCTATGAGCTGAAGATGCTTCGCAAAGATGGATCGGATTTGTACCTGAGCATCAGCCCAATGCCGCTATTTGAAAACGACCATCGATACAAAGGATCGGTAGTCGTGGCAACCGATATCACTGAAAGAGTATTATCTGGTCATCTATTAGAACAACGTGTAAATGATCGCACTAAAAAGCTTTCTACTTTACTGGAGCTTTCCCATGAGCTTAGCACATCCAAAGGGTTAGATAACCAGCTCCATGAAATACTGAAAAGACTTAAAACAGTAGTGGATTTCAACTATGCAGTGATTGTTTTAGCTGAACGAGGTTTTTGGAAAATAAAAGTATGCTCACCTGCCACCATCATCCGAGAATCAGACGACCTGGTTTTATCCGTTGAAGAAGAATTAGCACTTACCACCGCCTTAAAATCAGGAAAACCTGTGATTACAAATGCATTAACAAGCATGGTAGCGGAATTGAGTGTTGTTAATAAGATATACACCTGGCTGGAACAGTCCTGTACACAAGGATCCCTTTCAAGTAGCTGGATCCCCATAGTTTTAAAAGAAAATTTAATCGGTTTGTTCATCGTTGGTTGTGCCTCTGAGAGTGATTTCACAGATGAAAGCATCAGCATTGCATCTACGTTTGCTAACCAGGCAGCCATTGTCATCGAGAATGATCAATTATTCACCAAAGCTCAGGCGAGTGCTGCTGCTGATGAGCGTAACCGCCTAGCACAAGAATTGCATGATTCGGTGACTCAGACCCTGTTTACCGCCAGTATCCTTGCACAGGCAACCCCCCGCATTTGGAAACGGGATGTATCGCTTGCCCAGCAAAATATGGAGAAACTGAATACACTCCTTCGCGGGGCATTAGCAGAAATGCGCTCGTTATTCATTGAGCTACGCTCAGGCGAGCTTCAGAATCAGACGCTTGGCAAATTACTTACCATGCTTGTTGAAGCAGGGCGGACGCGGACTCTTGCCACAATTACTTTAACAATCAATCGAGATCATTTTCTCCCCGGCAAGGTCATCACACCAATTTATCGCATTGCTCAAGAAGCCTTAAATAACGCGATTAATCATTCCAATGCATCACAAATAGAGATAAATATGGATAGCTCAGGTGAATTGCTGGAACTACATATTCAGGATGACGGTTGTGGGTTTATTCCAGAAGAAATACCTGCGGGGCATCTCGGACTCAATATCATGCAAGAAAGGGCAGCCCAAATCCAAGCAGGTTTACACATCCAGAGTGAGCCAGGAATTGGCACAGTGATAGCGATCCGTTGGCCTGAAAAGGGAGAATATTCAGAAAATGAATGATTCAAGACCCATCAAGGTGATGATCGTGGATGACCATCCGGTCGTTCGCGATGGCCTAAAGAGCATGTTCCTCGTTTTTAATGACCTTGAGTTAATCGGTGAAGCAGAGAATGGGCGCGCTGCACTAGAATTTTGCCAGAAAAACACTCCGGATGTAATACTGATGGACATCCTTATGCCAGAGATGGATGGTATTAGCGCGACACAGCTCATCCGTAAGCAATACCCACAGGTGAAAGTTATTATACTGACCAGTTATTCCGAGGACTATCTGGTGCATAAATCCTTGGAAGCGGGAGCTATAGGCTACACATTAAAAAATGCGCCGATTGATGATCTCGCAAATGCGATCCGTTCCGCTTATGCTGGACGGCCAACCCTGGCATCCGAAGCTACCATGGCTCTCATCCGTTCGAAGACAGGCCCTCTTAATCCCGGTATGGACCTGAGCCCGCGTGAGCTTGAAGTATTGGCTTTAATCGTGCAAGGGTTAAACAATGAACAGATCGCCGATAAACTTGTTATCAGTCCAGCGACGGCCAGGCATCATGTCAGCGCCTGCCTCCAAAAATTAGGGGCGACCAACCGTGCGCAAGCTGCCTCGCTTGCGGTGAAATACCGATTGGTCAGCTGATCCATCTGTGGTGAATAATTCCTACTTCACAAGACTTGACAGCTTGTTGCCTGTAGAGCCTGAAAGTATAAACACGCATAATTCCGTCCGATAACTTTTAAATAGGCCGTTCGGCCTATTTATAGATAGACCATACGTTGGATGCTGTTGCTCGACTTTTATGAGATACTGTCCGATGAGATATTGCATCCGCTCATTGGGAGTGAATCAGTTGGCAATCATGCGGATTTTCCTGGCCTGTATGGATGAAGGGCTTCGACTGGCTTTGCTAATGCTGATAGACCATGAACCAGGTATGGTAGTAATCGGTATGTCAGATCGGATGCGCGGATTATTGAACCAATTGGAAGGCTCTCAACCTGATGTACTGCTGCTTGCCTGTGAGCAGACTGACCAATTGGTGATTGAACTCCTGTCAGAGTTACAAAAATTTACCCATTCACCAAAAATCGTGATGTTCTCGCGAAGGTTGGAAAATAAAGAGCATTTCCAGAATTATGGTGTGTACCACTTTATTGACATGGATAAACCACCAGATGAGCTTTTACCAATACTGCGATGTTTTCGAGATGACCTGCAATATAGTGGTGTCAGAGTAACTTGATTTTTAATCTACCCTACCCACGACCCATGATAAGGAGGTTGCTAATAGAATAAATCTACTGATGCAAGAACGAGAGATTGCTTGAATTGACGACCTGCGGAGAGTAAGCCGCAAATTATGGTAAATGGAGGACAAAATTATGCGAGGTCGACGTGAAGAAAGACGTGACGATCGCCAGCTAGGACGGCCGGGTGGTGGAGGAACACGCTACCAGATGCGTCAAAAGATGGTGGCGATCGGTGATGATTTTTGGATCGAGGATGAACGCGGACAGAAAGTATTTAAAGTAGATGGAAAAGCTCTGCGTATTCGCCAGACGCTGATTTTCGAAGATGCGCGGGGCAACGAACTTTGTAAGATCCAGGAACGCATGCTGCGTATCAAGGATAGCATGGAGATCGAAGGACCGCGCGGTGAACAGCTGGCGATGGTCAAGAAAGCTTTGATCACTCCCCTCCGTGAGAGGTGGGTGGTTAAGGTTAAGAATGGTCCAGACTTGGAGGTGCAAGGAAACATCTTAGATCATGAGTACTCCATTGGTGAAGGTCGCGATAAGGTGGCAGAAGTCTCAAAGAAGTGGTTCCGCCTGCGTGACAGTTACGGGGTTGCGATCGAAACTGGTCAGGATGATGTGTTGATCCTGGCAGTGGCAGTCTGTATCGATGAAATGGCCCATGGCGGCCGGTAGGTAGTAATCGGCATTCTTGTGATGGATGCTGTAATATTTAGCAAGTACATATAAAAAAAGGAGAAAATAAAATGCCTTGTCTATTCGCACTTTTCGCTGGAATGTTCCCCCGTCTGGCGGACATTTTTATCTGGATCGCCCGCCCAAATCAGTTCCTGCTGGCCTTCAATGGTAAGTGGTGGTGGCCTGTCCTGGGGATTGTCTTCCTACCATTCACTACCCTGATGTGGTTTATCCTCTCTGTGGGTGCCGGTGGGATCAATGGCTTTGACTGGTTCTGGGTCATCCTGGCGGTGTTCCTTGACCTTTCACACTACGCTCATACTGTTTACAACAATCGCAATGCGATTCCAGGCTACACTCCCGCTGCATAGTTTAATTAAAAGCAGCAATTTGGGTAGTACTAGAAAGTATCGATTGGAATCGACAAAGCCGTGATGGAAGGGTATGGCTGAAAAAATCCATTATTAAAGATGAAACTATATCGGAGGTAAAGTCTAATGTTGAAACATGGACCCGTTGATGTCCTCGTTCTGGCTTCTGGAGAGCCGAAGTTCGATGGCAGCATACTCAAAGAAATAGAAAAACAGGTCTCCAATAAGGTTATCCGTGTGCTGGATGCTCTGATCCTCGTGAAAAACGAGACAGGGGTACGTATGTCCATCGATATTGAAGACCTTCCTGCTAAAGATAAAGCTTCACTGGGTTTCATTGATACCGCGACGCGCGGCCTATTCGACAGCACCGATGCCGACACTATATGGGAAGGCATGGTGCCCGGTTCAGCTGTGGTAGCCCTGGCGATCGAGCATGCTTGGGCTGTTGATTTGGCGAATGCCATCTTAGCAAGCGGTGCAGAAGTAGCGTTGAATTTCCGCGTTCCTGCGCTTGTCATTGATGAGGCTTATGCCTCACTACAAGCTGGAGCGTAAAAGGAGGTAAGAATGCCAGGATTAATGAGAGGTATGGTACGGACAGCTGCCGTGGTTGGGACAGCTACCGCTACAAGGAATGCAGTGAACCGCCGCCAGGCAGATAAAAATGCCCAGGCTTATGCGAGTGCAATGAATACTGTCAATGCTCAAGCACCTCAACAGCAATACGCTCCACCGCCGCCCCAGGAGCAATACGCCCCACCGGCTCCAGAATATATACCAGCCCCACAGGATGATGTGATCACGCAGCTGGAACGGTTGGGTGCACTCAAAGCGCAAGGTCTCTTAACTGAAGAAGAATTCCAGGCTCAGAAGGCAAAACTGCTAGGGATGTAACTTCTGTTGTAACCGGGCTGGGGAAGCATGCAAAGCAAGTAATTATTGGTATATTAGCTATGTGTGTTTTCCCAGCTTTCCTGGTAGAGATTGCCGTGTCAGGCTGGAAAAGCTCATTCTCGGAGGAATCTATCTATGATGAGACGAAGGGCAATGGTACGGGGAGTACGCAGGCGCCGCCGCATAAGGAGACGCATGCGTCGACGACTGATCATCGGCGGTGCAGTACTGATTGCTGCTGGAACTTCTGCTGTGAAGATGAGTCCGAGCGAAGTACAGCAGGTTGAGCAGCATACCGGTCAGAAAGCCGAAGACCTATCCGAAGAACAGCTGGATGCTGCCATGGATGACCTGGGCATAGAAGGACAGGAACCCACCGACCAGGAAATCGCTATGCTTGAAGCAGAAGATCAAAACACACAGCCTACTCAAGTGAACCAACCTGTGTCTGAGGCTGAATTGATTTCCCGGCTTGAACGATTGGGTGCACTGAAAGCACAAGGAATCCTTACTGAAGAGGAATTCCAAGCACAAAAAGCCAAATTACTCGGGTTGTAGATTTCACTCCACCAGCTGGAGAAGCACACTCTGCCCTGAATTATTGATTAGGCTGTGGAGTGTGACTTCGCAGCTCAACCAGGAGAGACAATTAGTCATATAAAAAACTATTTCTCGAAGGAATCTACCTGTGTAGAGAATAAGGACGATAATACGGGGAGTACGCAGGCAGCGCCGCATTTGGAGACGCTCGCATTGCAGACTGGTCATTGCTGGTGCAGAAATGAATGATGCGGGTACCTCGGCTGTGAGGACGAGTTCGAGAAAAGTACAGCAGGTTGAGCAGCATACCGGTCAGAAAGTAGAAGATCAGCCGGAAGAACAGCTGGATGCAGCCATGGATGACCTGGGCATTGAAGGTCAGGAACCGTCCGACCAGGAAATCGCCATGCTTGAAGCAATGGAATAAACGCACAACTATGCAGTAGATCGATAGCTACTGCAGGTGCAAAGGATCGGTAGAAAAACATAAAAGATAGCACACAATTCAAAAGTAGGAAAATATAAAAAAACAGAAGAAGGAGTGAAAAGATGCCGAAGCAACCTGATCGACACCTGCGTTCGATATTGCCAATCCCGGACTTAGTCAAACCAGGGTTGACTACTTATGACGCGAAAGACCCGGATACAAAATACCCTCCCATCGAACCCCTACGCCCGCCTGATGGCGCTCCCAATGTATTGATCATCCTGCTGGATGACGTAGGCTTTGGAGCATCAAGCGCATTTGGCGGACCCATTAATACCCCGACGGCTGAAAAACTGGCGGCAAACGGCTTGCGTTATAACCGCTTTCATACCACTGCTTTGTGCGCACCCACTCGCCAGGCTTTACTGACCGGACGCAATCACCATTCCGTGGGCATGGGCAGCATCACCGAGACTGCTACATCTGCCCCAGGCAACAACTCGCTACGACCTAATACAAAGGCACCCATTGCCCTAACACTCAAGTTGAACGGTTATTCGACTGCTCAATTCGGCAAATGCCATGAAGTCCCAGTCTGGCAGAGCTCTCCACTTGGGCCATTCGATGCCTGGCCAGCAGGTGGGGGAGGATTCGAGTATTTCTATGGTTTCATCGGCGGCGAAAATAACCAGTGGGATCCGGCACTGTACGAAGGACTAACCCCCATCGAACCTCCGTCAACTCCAGAGGAAGGATACCATCTAACGGAAGACTTGGCGGATCATGCAGTCAATTGGGTACGCCAGCAGAAAGCTTTGATGCCCGATAAACCCTTTTTTATGTACTTTGCACCCGGAGCCACCCATGCGCCTCACCATGTATCCAAGGAATGGGCTGACAAATACAAGGGTAAGTTTGCTCATGGATGGGACAAACAACGTGAGATCACTTTCGCCCGTCAGAAGGAATTGGGCGTCATCCCCCCAGACGCTGATTTGTGCAAACGCCACACCGAGATAACTGCGTGGGACGATATGCCTGTTAATCTTAAACCTGTGCTGGAGCGTGAAATGGAGGTTTATGCTGGGTTCTTGGAGCACACAGATTACCACGTTGGGCGTGTGATCGATGCGATCGAAAACCTCGGGATCCTGGACAATACGTTGATTTTCTACATTATCGGTGACAATGGTGCTTCTGCAGAAGGCACGATAAACGGCGCATTCAACGAGATGGCGAATTTCAACGGCATGGCGGCTCTGGAAACCCCTGAATTCATGCTCTCCAAGATGGACGAGTTCGGCTCTCCTGAATCCTACAACCACTATTCTGTGGGCTGGGCTTGGGCGATGGATACACCCTACCAATGGACCAAGCAAATTGCCTCACACTGGGGTGGAACCCGCAATGGTACGATTGTTCACTGGCCTAAGGGCATCCAGCAAAACGGTGGTATGCGCTCACAGTTCTGCCACGTCATCGACATTGCCCCCACTATACTCGAAGCTGCTGGATTGCCTGAACCAACCATGGTCAATGGCGTGCTGCAATCCCCGATGGAAGGTACCAGCATCCTGTATAGTTTCAACGATGGAAACGCTCCCGAACGTCATGCGCTGCAGTATTTCGAGATGTTTGGCAACCGAGGTATCTACTATAAGGGCTGGAGTGCAGTTACCAAGCATCGCACTCCGTGGCTATTGGTAGAAAAAGCGCCAGCTTTTGACAATGATTTGTGGGAGCTTTATGACGGCAGCAAGGATTGGAGCCAGGCAAATAACCTTGCCAAGGAAAATCCAGACATGCTGAGTCAACTCCAGCGACTGTGGTTGATCGAGGCTGTCAAGTATAACGTTGTTCCTATGGACGACCGCACCGGTGAACGCCTTAACCCTGACTTAGCTGGACGACCAACGCTCGTGCATGGCAACTCGCAGATGTTCTTTTCAGGTATGGGGCGCCTGTCGGAGAACAGTGTGGTAAATATAAAGAATAAGTCGTTTTCCATCACGGCCGAGATCGAAGTAAAAGGAAAGCCCGCCAACGGTGTGATAATAGCACAAGGCGGCAAGTTTGGGGGTTGGAGCGTTTATGCCAAGAACGGTAAGCTTAAATTCGTTTACAATGTGCTGGGTATTCACATGTTTACTACTGAAGCCACAGAACCAATACCCCAGGGTAAGCATCAGGTGCGCATGGAATTCGCTTACGACGGTGGTGGTCTTGCCAAAGGCGGCAATGTCATACTTTTCTACGACGGCAAGGAAGTGGGAAAGGGTCGCGTTGCGGTAACACAGGCGATGGTCTTCTCAGCCGATGAAACCACCGACATTGGATACGAGTCCGGCACGCCTGTGTGCTCAGATTACACACCCGCAACGAGTAAATTTACCGGTAAGATACGCTGGGTTCAACTAGACGTAGGCAAAGATGATCATGACCATTTTATTGATCCAGAGGAACGCTTGCGAATTGCCATGGCAAGGCAATAAAGTGTGATTAGTTGGGGGTGGGCGTTTTAAGGTGCTCACCCCCACCGTATGAAAGGCTAAAAAATCATTGATCAAAGAAGACATACATCCCCGAGCTAGCCTGACCACGCCGCGCGCCGCTGCGATTGCAGGAATCCTGTTTTCAGTTTTGCTATTAATCAGCCTGGTTCTGATAAAGCTTTCTGTGCCTGCCAATCCACAAGCTGAAGGAAATTGGCTGGCTGATAATTCTGCCAAGGTTAGCCTGGCTTTAAACCTGATCCCGTTCTCTGGGATAGCCTTTTTGTGGTTTATAGGCGTTATCCGTGATCGCTTGGGGTCGTCTGAAGATCGATTCTTTTCCACTGTCTTCCTGGGTAGTGGACTTTTATTTTTAGCGATGCTGTTCACTTCTTCTGGGGTAGCGGGCAGCGTAATTAGTTTGTACGGCATCAATCCCGACAGTTTTATCAACTCTGGGACGTATGCTCTGGGCCGTACGATCGTTTTTATGATAATGACGGTATATACAATGAAAATGGCCGGGGTGTTCATGATCTCCACCAGTACCCTGTCAATCCGTACCGGGATTATCCCGCGCTGGATGGCATACCTTGGGATCGGACTGGCATTATTTTTATTATTAAGCATGAGCTTTTTTGATTGGGCCTCGCTGCTATTTCCGATGTGGGTGTTATTGATCAGCATTCATATCCTGTGGTCAAATCTAAAAACTAATATGAAGGTGAGCTTATGACAAAGGAAGAAACATCTCCACGGAAACACAGCAACTCGTACAATATATTTATCCTGGTGCTCACGGTCTTATCTTTACTCGTGATGGTGGCCTTATTGTTGCCATTATCTTCCGAAACGATCAAATTGCTTACATTCTACGACAACCTTATCTGCTTCATTTTCCTGATCGATTTTTTTCTGAACCTTAAAAACTCCCCTAAAAAATCTGACTACTTTATCGGGCAACGCGGATGGCTCGACTTACTTGGATCGATACCTTCGCTCGGTCTTTTGAGCAATGTTGGTAAATACGCAGGCTTATTACGCCTGGCTCGCCTGAGCCGCCTCGCACGCATTACCCGTTTATTGCGTGGCGAAAATAAAAAAGCGCTGCTGAATGATATCCTCACTAACCGCAGCCGGTATGCCACATTTCTGACGATTTTACTGACGATCATCGTGTTGACCATATCCAGTGTGCTAGTACTCCAATTTGAAAGTAAATCACCCGATGCAAACATCAAGAGCGGAGGTGATGCTTTCTGGTATTCAATCGTGACCATCACCACGGTAGGTTATGGTGACCGTTACCCGGTCACGCCAGCGGGTCGCATTACTGCCTTATTCATCATGTTTATGGGCGTTGGGATTATCGGTGCCTTGGCCAGTATTCTCGCCAGCGTGCTTGTCGGAGGTCAGTCAGCAGCTGAGGAAGAGAAAGCAGCTCCTCAAGCAGAGAGTTCGATCATTGCTACCTCTTCAGTCGAACAGGAACTGGCTGGGGTCAAAAATGAGCTGGCTGCCATCCGCCAACTCTTAGAAAAAAAGGATGAACCAGGAGACAGGTAATTAATACTGGTTGCCTGACTGCTACATCCACTACTTCCAACTGCAATACCGGTTTCAACAATGATGATCGGGGCACTTACCGCTAAACGAAGAGCTCTGTTGTTTGTTGCATTCTTTTCCTTATTGTCTGTGAATGTGCCAACAATTTCGGTATGGCTATAATCGAATTATTTTATACGCGGGTACCTGCTTATTTGGCATTGTGACTGACTCATTCTGCGAGAGACATGCCACCTCCTGGGCTGGCATTGGCGCTGAAATATGCGATAATCAGGAGAGATTATTTATTAGGAGAATGTCATGAATGAAATTCGAGGGCGGCTGGTTATTTATCTGGTAGGATTTGCTTCCGTATTTGTGATCTTATTTGGTGTGCGATCATCCGCCTCTATCATCAACCCAATATTACTGGCTATTGTAATAACGATCACGGTCTTACCGCTACCCAGCCTGCTGACAAAACGCGGCATGCCCGGTTGGCTGGCATTAGTCCTGAGTATCCTATCAGTCGTTGTTATCTTGGGAGCGGTCATTGCCACAGTTTTCTTCTCAGTAACTAAGCTAAGCACAGAATTGCCAACATACCTGGCAAGTGGTGCGGCTGAAGCCAGCCAGGAGCTCTCGGCGCCCGAAGGTACATCGTTAAATGTCCAAATTGCACAAGTCACTGCCGGTCTGGGAACAGTCGCACAGGGGCTGCTGGAAACCACACTTGGCTTGCTGGTCTCTTTCGGATTAGCGCTCGTGATTTTCCTGTTTATGATCAGTGCTGCCATGGCATTACCCACCCCCTCACGCTTAGGCCTGGACCCGACTACTCCAATCATTGGTCGGGTGTCATCCCTCACCGAAGATGTCCGTAAATACATGACCACCCTCACCTTTATTAATCTGTTGGTAGGCATAGGTAATACGATATTCTTGTGGATCATGGGCGTGCCTTATGCATTACTCTGGGGATTACTCGCATGGTTCATGGGTTATATCCCGTCCATTGGCTTCTGGATCGCCCTGATTCCCCCTGTTCTTCTTGCGTATGCAATTTATGGTCTGAAGACTGCTGTGATTGTCTTTATTGTTTATGTTCTCATTAATGGCGGTATTCAAAATTTTGTCCAACCGAAGATCATGGGAGATAAGCTAAAAATATCCCCGGTCGTTGTATTCGTCAGCTTACTCATATGGGGATATCTCCTAGGCGGGATCGGCGCCATTCTGGCTGTGCCGATGACGCTATTAGTGCTGATCTTTATGGAGAATTTTGAAGGTACCCGGCCTGTGGCCATCCTTATGCGTTATACCGGTGGGGAGAAGAAAGAGGAAAGGGAAGAAGCCGCAAAGCATGTTGGCAGCCTTTGGGAAAAGGTAAAGGGGACAATTATCCCTTCGCGTGAGCAGAAAGATACCAGTGAGTGATTCATTATTTATGTCATGAGGATAAACTATGGCCTCTCAAGCGACAAGAAATAAAAATCGATTAAGCATCACCCGTTTCTTACCGATCATGAGCTGGCTTCCCAATTACCAGCGGATATGGCTGCGCGGGGATGTCCTGGCTGGTTTGACCGTGCTGGCTTTGTTGATCCCTGAGGGTATGGCCTATGCTGAAATTGCTGGTATGCCCCCCCAAACTGCCTTTTATGCTGCACCGATTGGCTTGTTGATGTACGCCATTTTCGGAACTTCACGTCAGCTTGTGGTAGCTGTCTCTGCAGCCATTGCGACAATGTCAGCAGCAGCAATTGGGCCGCTGGCGGCATCTGGTTCACCGGAATATGCCGCGCTGACCGCTGGATTGGCTATCCTGGCAGGCTTGGTCTCTATCTTTGCAGGGCTTTTCAAGCTCGGCCGCATCGCATCGTTCTTCTCTGAATCAGTTTTGGCTGGTTTTGTTACTGGACTGGCTTTGACAATTGCCATCAAGCAAGTGCCCAAGCTGTTCGGACTCGAAGGTGGGGCAGGAAACTTCTGGGAGCGGCTGTACGAGATTATCATACACTTGAACGAAACACACTTATTAACCTTAGTCGTGGGATTATTCTCAATCGCCTTGATTTTCTTGCTGGAACACCGTTTCCACAAGCTACCTGCTGCGCTTATTGTCATGGTACTCGGGATCATTTTATCCAGCCTCTTTGCTTTTGAAGCGCTAGGAATAAAGGTGGTGGGCGACATCCCAGCTGGGTTGGCTCCACCAATACTGCCAAGTCTAGCTTTGGACCAATGGTTACTGCTAATTCCAGCCGCACTCGGGCTGGCGTTGGTCAACTTCGCAGAAGCGTACGGTCCAGCACGTAATTTTTCTGCCAAGCATAGTTATGAAATATCCGCTAACCAGGAACTAGTTGGCTTGGGAGCTGCCAATCTAGGTGCTGGATTCTTCCAAGGGTTTTCAATCGGTTCAAGCCTGTCCAAGTCGGCTGCCAATGACCGAGCCGGAGCAAAGACACCAGTAGCCTTGATTGTTTGCGCATTTTTGACAATCTTTGTGGCGCTTTTCTTTACCCCGCTCTTTGCCCCCCTGCCTGAAGCGGTGCTTGCTGCTGTGGTGGTGGTTGCTATAACTGGAATGATAAAAGTTAAAGCAATTCGCCGTCTCTACCACTTGAACCGCATGGATTTTACGCTGGCAATCGTGGCGATATTCGGAGTTCTCACCTTTGAGGCACTTCAAGGATTAATGATCGCTGTGATCCTATCCCTGTTAGCCTTGGTATGGCGTGCCAGTCAATCGAAATTAAGCGTCCTTGGTCGTGAACCTGGCAGACTTATCTTTAGCGATAATCGCTGGCATCCGGATAATCACACCATACCAGGATTGATGATCCTGCGGCCAGATGAAGGCTTGTTCTTCGCCAATGCTGATGCTCTCCGAAACGAGATCATTACTCTTGTAGATTCTGCACAGCCACCCGTCAAGGTCGTCCTGCTCGACCTGGAAATGAGTAACCAGCTGGATGTACCTTCAATGGACATGCTGGTAGAGCTTCATGAGGAGCTAGTAAACCGAAACATCGATATGTGGTTATCTAGGCTGCATGGACCAGTACGCAGGGCTCTCGAACGAGGAAATTTCTTCCAAAAGATCAACCTTAAAAACGTTCGGCCTCGGAATCTCGATAGTATGCTTGAGTATCTTACCGCAGACATAATCGATGGATTTGAGGATATTGAAGTGGTAAGAGATGGATTGAAGATGACCCAGGATGTGATTGAAAAGCTGCTCACAAATCCAACCGAAGAGCGACGGGAGGTTTTGGAAAATTATCATCAAAAACTGGCAGAAATGCTAAAGGCTACTAAATTAAATTCAATAAAATAAACCCGATATGGTTGATATAAACGAAATTAAGCCATCCAAGGCTTCGCCATTTCAGTCGAGTTCTCCGACTACTCCGCTGGCATTTCACCTATTAGCTAAGCCGACCGGCGCGGTGTGCAATCTTGACTGCAAATATTGCTTCTTTCTCTCCAAGGAGCTGCTCTACCCGGGTAGCCAGTTCCGTATGACCGATCAGCTGCTCGAGACCTATGTCCGACAGTTGCTCGAATCCCAGCCGATTTCTGAAGTAACCATTGCCTGGCAAGGTGGTGAACCGACCTTGATGGACCTGGATTTTTTCAAACGATCTGTGGAATACGTGGAGAAGTACAGAAAGACAGGGCAGCAGGTACAATTCTCGATACAGACAAATGGCACAAGGCTTGACGATGATTGGGCAAAGTTTTTCAAACAGCACAATTTCCTGGTCGGGTTAAGCATGGACGGGACTAAAGAGCTGCATAATACCTACCGGGTGAATAAAGGTGGACAGGGCAGCTTCCACCAGGTGATGAAAGGTAGAGAAGCACTGATCAGGCATGGGGTGGATACAAACATCCTGTGCACAGTCCATGCGGCTAATGCAGATCACCCCCTGGAAATCTATCACTACTTCCGCGATGAGCTCAAAGCGCAGTATATTCAATTCATCCCAATCGTCGAGCGGGTGACTGCTGCCACTTTACCCCTGGCAAACCAGGGTTGGAGCGAGAATTCCGGAAGTGACCGTCCACTATATACTCAAAAAGGCAATCTGGTGACCGAGCGTTCGGTACACCCAGAGCAATTTGGGCGTTTCCTCATTTCCATCTTTGATGAATGGGTAGGGAGGGATGTGGGCCAGGTTTTTGTGCAATACTTCGACTCAGCATTGGCCAATTGGGTGGGCCAGCCCAGCTTGTGCATTTTTCAGCCCACTTGCGGTACCGCGCTTGCCCTGGAACACAATGGTGATTTATATGCCTGCGATCACTTTGTCGAGCCCACCTTTCTGCTGGGTAATATCACCGATACCCATATGATTGACCTGGTAGCGTCGAAGAAACAACAAAAATTCGGCCAGGATAAGTTCGATAAGCTTCCCCAATATTGCCGGCAGTGTGAAGTGTTGTTTGCCTGTTACGGAGAATGCCCGCGCAATCGCTTTGTCAACACGCCCGATGGTGAGCCCGGGTTGAACTATCTATGCGCAGGCTATAAATCCTTCTTCAAGCATATCGATCGCCCCATGCGAATCATGGCCGATCTACTCCGCCGAGGACGTTATGCTGACGAGGTGATGCAAATACTGGCTCAGGAGGAGCTGCAAAGCTCTAGCCGCGGGAAGTTGGTCGAATAGGGCAGGATAAAATTACCCCATAGATCTCTTTTTTACCTATATAGAAAAAAACTTATAGCAACTAGCAGAGCTGATTGCTCCCGTCTACAAGAATTTCCCTAGGTAGATAAGGAATCCTCGCCAGGTTTCTCATGTGCCCAAAGCTGCCTGACGGGACTCGCATCCAATATTGCTGGTTCACTTGCTTGGGGGTCTTCTATAGATACTGATGGGTACCTTTTATATACAACGCGGACCGATGCAATGCCCATTTTGTTTTAGATCTCGATCAGTCCCGTTCTGCTTGAGTAACTCATCGTCCCATTTGCTCGAATTCTTATTATCACGCCACCGTAGGTGACCGGTGACTTATTCCTTGGGTCTACTGTAATTTCACTTCCGTAAGATTTACCGATTAAAATTACCTGGGGAGCCATCCAGGCTCCCCAGGTTTCAATACTGGACTAGCGTGATACGGTGGTGATTACTTTCGGTTTCACCATCAAGTTGACCACGCCTGTCGGTAGATGTACTCCGTCGGCACTGGTCACGAAATTGTAGGTGACAGTCGGGTTGGGAGTGGTAATAGGTGTTCCAACCAGGCTGTTTGGATTGTACTTCACCGCCACGTAGTAGGTTGCGTCGGGTGCTGCCCCGATCACGTTGATCGTGAGCGCACCGTTGGCCGGGTTGTAGCTCACCGAACCCAGCGCGCTCGACTTGGTGCAGTTCGCGTTATACAGGGTAACTGCAGTGCCCTTGGGAAGCGCTAACGGCACCCACACACCGGTGTTCGACTGGCCGATCACCAAGGGGAAATCCGCCTCGGTTGCGGTGAACTTCTCGTAGAATGTCATCGTCCCGGGGGTGACCGCGTTGATCTTGCCTTTCTTAACCGTGTAGGTGAGCTCCGTCAGGCCTGCCTTGTTGCCTGAAGCGGCGAACTGCGCACAGGTCATCGAGGTCGGCTCGAAGCGGGTTGTCGTCTGTGGCACACTGGCCGAGGCTGTTGCAGAGACGGGGTTGGTTCCGCTCAGAGCATCAGCTGTGGCCGTGTTCACCACCGCACCCGTGAAGTCAGCTTTGACGTCAGAGGCCTGGGTCGTATAGTTGCCCGTGCAGGTCAGCGACTGGCCAGGTTGCAGGTCGACGGGTTGCGTGCAGGTGAGTGCGCCTAGCATCGGATCGCTAATCGAAACGCCGGTCAACGCGCGGTTGCCTTCGTTCGTCGCCACCATAGAGTAGTGCAGTGTCTCGCCAGGCATGAAGTAGGCCGGGTCGAGGGCTGTCTTGGTGAGGCTGAGCAGGTCTCCAACGGTCATGGTGACCGGGATAGAAACGGTTGGGTGGACCGGGTCGGAGGTGTTATACCTCAAGGTGGCCTCATACACGCCAGTGACGATACCTTCTGCTGCGGCATTGAAGTGTACGATGACAGCCTGCTGGCTGTCAGCAGCCAGGTTGCCAGAGGCCGGATCAACGCTCAGCCAGGCTACGCCGGATGCCGTGGTGCCGCTGGCGCGGATCATCCAGTTACCCGCGAAACCTAGTGAGTCGATCGTGCCCCAGGTGTTATCGGGCGGTAAGGCTGGTGGTGCGGGTGGGTCAGTATTCCACCAACCGATCCACGAGCGGCCCTGGCTGGCTGTCTGGTCGATATTGGCAGGCCACTGGGCGGGGGTCACTGCGCTGGTAACCCAGCGGTTGATGACACCGATCAAGATATCTCCCGGGCCGCCCAGTATGAGCGGGTCAGCCAGGGTGTAGACGTCCCAGGTTGTGCCATTAGCGTATTGGATGGTTGCGTCAAAGTTCGCCATTAGCTCGGCATTGCTCGGGTCACCGTCGCCGTCCGCGTCCTGGTAGACCACCAACTCAATCGGGAGACCCACCGACACCTGGCCTGCAGGCCACAGGATCGAGATATCATCCAGGTTGAAGGGGAAGTCTGCCGCATTGGGGGTGAAGCGGTTCATCCAGATGAACTGGTAGGATGATACACCGTCGGTGACGCCGATCGAGTTCTCGGCTGAGCCATCATCCAATGTGAATTGGATCGGACCCTGCGGAGTATAGTCTCCCGCCTTGATCGGGTTCGGTTCGCCGAGCGCCTTGACCGCCATCAGTTCGGCACCATTGTGCGAAGCACCGGCCACCGGAGGCGTGCTGATCGGCAGGGCGAACTCGTTGTGCGGGATGGCTACGATCTCCCATTCCGTAGCAGCTGCGCCGTGGTTGAAGAGCGTCAACCCTTCGTCCAGGGTGTCATACAACGGGACGGTGACATTGAAGGAGGTTGGATCGACCGAGCTGCATGGCTTCAGCCAGCGCAGGCCGAAGTCCTGCGTGGTGGTCTGCCCGCCCACGATGGTCGCTGTGGCGCTGCCTTCCTGATGGTCAGCTGCACTCACAGCAATGCTCACCGGGCTGGCTGCTTCGTCGAACCAGTAGGAGTAGTAGCCGTTGGCGTCGGTAGTCAGCTCAACAAACGCCCCACCTGCCGTGGTGACGGTCACCAGGGCGTCTGTCAGCGGGGCTGGATCACTATCACAGTAGCCCAGGCCACTGACTGTGCCTTGCAGCTTACCCCAGGTCGCTGGTGCATTGACCGTCATCGTCACCGGAATGGAGTTCATCCCATTGCCAGGCGTGTTGTTGCTCATCTTGAGCTGACCCTGGTAGGTGCCCGGCTGGCTGATCTCAGGCACAGCTGATGTGAGGGTGACGTCCACTGCCTGGTTTGCATGGTCGGGCACTGTGCCGGCGCTCGGTACGGGCACGATCCACGTGGCTGCACCCGCCAGGTAACCCATCGCCCTGCCCAGCACGGCGTCTTTATCCGCATCGGTGGTGCCGGTGTAGTTGAAGTTCCAGGCGAAGTAGATCCCTTTGTAGGCGTTCTTCTCAATGCGTAGGCCGGAGAGATCGGTCTTCGGTGCGTCGTTGGTGAAGATGGCTACCGCATTCGCACCGGTGATGGTGAAGCTGTCGGGGTATGGATCTGCGCTGATATCCATGTGCAAACCAGCCATGATGTCTGCACCAGTGATCCAGCCATCCGACCCTGCGTCAACACCCGTGTAACTAGCTTCGAGATAGTCGGTGTACAACAGGTCGGAGCCGTAGAAGTAACCGAGGTCGTTGTAGGCGATCAGGAAGCTGCCACCATTATCCAGGTAGGTCTTGATATACCCTGTGTTGGTGCTTCCGCTCGGACTGCCAGACCACACCACCGCGGCATAATCAGTCCACGTCCCCACAGGCGGCAGCGCGGAGTATGATACCCGGTTGTAGGTGTAGCCCAGGCGGGTCAGTGAAGCGGCTAACGCATCCGTGGCCGTCGAGTTGCTGTCGACCAGCAGGACGTCTTCGCCTGCTTGCGTGCCACCCATGGGGATAAAGCCGGTGGTTTGACCACGCAGGCTGAAGTTGAGCGCAGCCCAGCCGGTGTTGGTGATCTCAGCCGGTAGTGTCGCACTCTGTCCGAGCTCAACTGTGGCTTCCAGTGAGGTGGGCGTAAGTGCGCCACAAGGCTGCAGCCAGTGCAGGTCGAAGTCCTGTTGGTTACGCGGGTCCGCTCCAGGCCAGAAGAAGATCGCTCGAGACTCTCCCAAATGGCCAGACGCAGATACATTCACACCGAGTGTCACATACTCGGCAGTAACCCAATACTGGAAATAGCCGTTCGCATCGGTTTCGACCTCGATGACTGGTAGAGCATCCACCACGATCTGCACCATGGCACCTTCCAGCGGGGCTGGATTGAGGTCACAGGCACCTAAAGTGCGTACCGTGCCCCACAGCTTGCCATACGTCGGCGAGGGGTTCACCACCATGCTCACTGGCACCAGGATGATGTCGTTCTGCGGGTCTTCGCTCTCGATCTTCAGCTGGGCGGTGTAGGTGCCCGGCTGCAGCACACTGGGTGCTGCACCGTTGAGCGTGACCTGGACGACCTGCGACCCGGTGTTGGCATCCAAGTTGCCCTGGTCGGGTGTTGCGCTGAGCCAGTCAACGTCCGCGGCGGTCAGCCATGGCATGACCTTGCTCATGATCTCGGTCTCGATCGCGTCACCTACTGCGCTGCCGCCTGCATAGTGATAGTCCCAGGCGAAGTAGACCGCTTTGTAGGCGTTGCGAGCGATGCGCATGCCCGCCCAATCTACCTTCGGTGCGGTGTTGGCAAAGATACCCACGGCATCCGGGCCGATTTTGAAGCTATCGGGGTAAGGGTCGCTGCTGATATCTGCGTCTGTTCCAGCCTCGATGTCCACGCCGTGGATCACGCCATCCGAGCCGGAGTCTGCGACATAGGTCGCTTGGAAGTAGGTCTGGTATAGAATTGTGGTCTTGTCGCTGTAGCCAAAGTCGTTGTCAGCAATCACCAGGCGCCCACCTGCATCCAGGTAGGCAACCAGCTGGTTCTGCTCGGCACCCGTGCTTGGCACTCCAGCGTAGAGCACCGCCAGGTAATCCAACGGGTTGGCAGGGATACCTGTGCTGGACGACGAGCTGACCACGTCAGAGGTGTAACCCAGGTTATCCATGGCCGTCTTGAAAGCGTTGGTCGGGTTGGCGTTACTGCCGCCATCGTTGACGATCAGGATCTGGTTGCCCGTAACACCCATGGGGACGAACGTCCCGGACATCTCGGTGATCTTCCAGGGTGTGGCTGCTGCGCCTGTGTTCGCCAGGGTCATCTGTAAGGTGGCGGATTGCTGCCACTCCACCGTGGCGCTCAAGGGGCTGGGTGTCTCGGTGACGCAGGGCTCCATCCAGCGCAGGCTCAGGTCCTGCGTGGTGGTGCCCAGGCCGGTCACGACGATGCCACTGGCACTTGCCGGTAGATGATCGGCTTCAGTCGCAAGTATTGTATACGGGCTGCCATAGTCAGGTAGCCAGAACTCGTAAGTGCCGTTAGCCCCGGTCGTCATCGTGCGGGTCATCCCGTTCGCTCCGGTGACGAGTAGGGTTGCTTCGCTCAACGGGGCGGGGTTTGCATCGCAGTAACCCAGGCTGCTGATGGTGCCCTTTAGGATACCCCAGTTGGCTGGGGCGGTAACCACCATGGTGGTCTGCACGTCGATCGCCTGGTTCTGTGGGTCGTTGCTGTTCACAGTAGCCGAGGCCTTATACGTGCCAGGCTTGTTCACCATGTTGGCGTCGAAGGTCACCACTACGGGCTGCATACCATCGGAAGGAACTGTGCCTTCAGCAGGCACTTCACTCAGCCAGGTTGCCGGGCCGCCCATACCACCCCCAGCCATCCCCGTGACGTTCATCACGATCATCATCTCGGGGAAGCCCAGGGAGGCTACAGTCGCAGGCTCAGTCACGCCGCAGTCTGCGGCTGCCAGGTAGCTGGGGCCGGTCTCACCCAGGCCATTCGAACCGATGAAGAATAAGTTGCCGGCTGCCTGGCCGTTGGGGGTGAAGATGTCCACCACCAGTAATGAACCCGCTGGGGCGGTACCTGTCACCGGCACATCGAGAATCGTCAATGTCTGGCTTGCCACGGCTGCGGTCGCGCTGCCGATGGGGGTCAGGTTGGCAAACTGGAACGCACCGTTCAGGGTGAACAGGCGTACCTCAACCGGTTGGGTCGCGCCAGCAGGAGCGGATGTCTCGATGCCGAACGACACATTGGTGATGGCGAAGTCGCCGTTGATGCCGAAGGTGGGCAAGTCAAACACCCGCAGGTAATGGTTATCTGTGTGAGCAACGCCATTATTGCACGATACCGAGTTGCCGGATGTGATCGTCTGGCTGTTGGATTGCGTGATGGTGGTACTGCCTGCGTTGACCTTATGCGCATAGCCTGCGTTCGGATCGGTGCTCTTGGTGGGCGGATTAGGATTGAGACTGAAACCCACGTCACCGATGGTGACCAGGTTAGTCGGTCCACCTTGCGGCCCTCCAGCGGGTGCTGTGTAACCAGTGGCCGTGTTAACGAAGTTAAAGACAGCTTCCGCGCCACCCAGGTTCCACAGCGTTAGTGGTTTGGTTGTGCTGGTACCCAAGGGTATCTCTGTCAGGATGCTGGGAGGTGCTGCGTTGAGGCACGGCTGCAAGTAGCGCAGGGTGAAGTCCTGGATGGTCGTCTGCCCACCATTCAAGATCACGCCGGTTGCGCTGCCAGTGGCGTAGTCAGCACCCGCATCGACATCTACGGTCAATGGACTGGTTGATTGGTCAAGCCAGACGTAGTAGTAACCGTTTTCGTCGGTGCTCAGCACCAGCGGCTCAGTGAATGCAGCGCTGTTGACCGTCACAGGTAGATTCGGTAAGGCGGCCGGGTTCGAATCGCAGTAGCCGTTGGTCGTGATATGGCCAGCCAGCTTGCCCATAGTGGGCGGGATGCTGGCGGTCATCTGCACCGGCATGTTGGGCACGTCATAGGGTGTATCATGCAAGAACTTGAGCTGGGCATTATACACTCCAGGTGCCACCAATGTGCTGTCCAGGGTGACGTCCACCGTCACGCTCCCGCCCGCTGGGACGGTTGCAGTCGTTGGAGCTTCGCTTAACCAGGGCACGTCTGCGCCAGCACACAGGTTGGCAGTCTCACCTGACTGGACCTGGTAGGCTTTATCATCGCTCTGGCTGGCCAGCCACAGGTTGCCTTCACAGTCGAGTTCCATGCCTGCACCACCGCTTCCAAAGCCTGCGATGGTGAACTGGCCAAGCGGTGCATAGTTATTGACCGCATCCAACACGTAGACCTTACTGGTCGTGGCGCTATCGACCACAAACAAGTGCTCTGTTTCCGGGTTGTAAGCCAGACCAGCTATGGAGATGCCCACGTTGACACTGGATAGGATTGTTCCAGTTGAATCGAAATGATGAATAGTCAGATCGGTCCAGTTGCCGGCATAATACGTGTCGGTAGTGGGATCATAAGCCAGGCCTCTCTGTGAGGTGCTGAAACCTGTCCCGCCTCCCGGGCAGATCGTGTTGCCCGTGGGGCCGCTGTTCGGGTCGATCTCATAGATACAGTTGGATACGCCGGTGTTGACGTTCATCGTCCACAGCATGCCGGTGTTCCAGTTGTAGGTCATGTCAGCCGGGCCGTTGGTCGTCGGCCAGTTATAGGACCACTGTCGTCCGGTAGCTGTCCCGTCAGGGGCATACTCCTTGACGGCGTCCAGCGTGCCCCAGCCGTCACCGATCCAGACCGTCCCATCTTGGCCGTCGAAGGCGATGCCCCATGGGGTCGCCATGCCGGTAGGCCAGCTCTGGAGGATATCGCCTGCCGCCATGGGTTCCATCTCAGGTGCTGCGGGGAGACCCAGATCTACGGCGTTGGCCGAGTTCTGCTGGCTGGCTTCGAGAAGCGCCGGGGAATCTTCAATTGGTCCGAAAGGCACCGAACCCTTGTCCAGCTCGAGCAGCTCGAACGAAGCAGCACCACCACCGATGTTATTGACGGTTACCTGGACGGTTGTGGTGCTACCCGCTGGGAGCGTCTCACTGATGGAGGCCGGCGTATATGTCAGGTGCCCGGTCTGCAGGGCGAAGTCCTGGCGGATGGTGCTGCCTGTCGGGACGCTCACCGAAGCTATCGCCGGGCTATATTTCTGCATCGTAGCGGTCAGCGTATGGCTGCCAGCTGATTGGAACAGGGCATAGAAGTTGCCCATAGCCGGGTCAGCCGTGGCAGCCGCAGTGGCTTCGCCACTAATATCACCGGTCACCTTGGCACCGACCAGGGCATGGTTGTCATTGGCATCGGCCACGCGGCCAACCACCAAACCACCTCCCCCGATCGGGTGGCAAACCTTCTCGCCCACGAAGACGTTGTCGACCTCCCACCACCAGTCCCATCCGGGAGCGATGTAGTGGTAGCGGAGCTGGGCCTGGGTCGAGCCGCCCAGCAGGGAAGTCAGGTCCTGGGTGAAGGTGTTCGGCCCGCGCATGTCGGTGTTCCAATGATGGACATTGGTCCAGGTTGCGCCGCCATCCGCGCTCACATCCAGGTCTGCCGACTCGGTCGAGACCAGGTTGTTGTAATCGTAGTTATAGGAGAGGTTGACATTAACCAGCGTGGATACATCCATGACCGGGGAGGTCAAGGTCGTATCCATCGTCGTACCGCTACCGCAATTATCGGAGTCGGCGATGGCGAACTGACCTGTTCCACCGGTCAGGTTGCCGCGCACACCAGGGTCATTGCCCACCCAGGTGCAGTTGCCGCCGCTTTGCGTCACAGTCCAGCCTGCGGGCGGGAAGGTGGCACTTTCGAAAGTCTCGTACACACCTGTAACGTCCAGTACGTAGCCGGGTGCCACGCAGTTGTCGTTATCTGCCAGCACGGGGATGTCGAGCACCAGGTCTCCTGCCAGCACACCGGTATCGAGTGCCGTAGGCAGGTAACCTGCGCTGAATACTTCCGCGTTAAAGGTGTAGTTCTGTCCCGCAACAAGTGAGATGCTGTAGTTGCCGGTGGCTGGGTCAGTCCAGATGGGTACCCCAGGGTAGCCGCCGATGGTGATCTTGGCATATAATCCCCAACCGGCTGCTGGATCCCAGACCTTACCGGAGACCGTGTAGCTGGGTGCCGGGTCAAGAGCTACGTTGAGGGTTGTAGTCAGGTTTTCCTGGATCACAACACCCGGGATGCTCGCTGGTAGGAAGCTATACGCCGAGACGTTGATGGTGTAAGTACCTACAGGCAGGCTCATGGAGTACTGCCCTGCTGCGTCGGTTCTGGTTTCAAAGGTGCGCTCGGTGCCGACTGCCTGGACCATTGCATTGGCAATTGGGGTACCACTGCCTGCAGCTGTCACCGTGCCCTCGAGCGTCCCCATTGGACCGCAGGAGGTCAAGGCCAGCTGCACCGCCGCCAGGGCACGGATCTCGCCCCAGCCGGTGGACTGGTTGGGTACTTGCCCGGGACCTTCACCCGAGCATGTGCCAGGCACGCCGCTTGCTATAGCGGCAGACTGCTGGATGATGTTCTCGACCGCGGTGAAATTGCCTACCAGGCAGGGTCCTGCCTGGAAGATCAAGGCAGTCAGGCCCGTGACATGCGGTGCGGCCATCGAGGTGCCGCTCCAGCCACCTTCATACGCGGTGTCACTCGTGTTCACCGAAGAACGGATGTTGCTTCCAGGGGCAGCCACCTGAGGCTTGATGGTGGGGAAGTCACCGCCATTCTCTGTATCCACGTTATCAGTTGGGCCGCGGTTGGAGAAGGTGGCGTAGGCCCCGTTTGATTGCCCCGTAGCTCCGACGCCTGACACATTGCCATACCGCGCCGGGTTGCCGACCGTGCCGCAGGGTGGCGGGGATGTATAGCCGCAGTTTGTGCTGTTGCCATTGGAAAAGACAGGGTAAATACCTGCGGCGCGCCAGCTATCAACGACGCCGCGGAACCAAGGGTCGTAACTCTGGCTGCAGTCTCCCCAAGAGTTGTTGACCACATTGGGGCGCATGTCAGGGTTTGGATTGGCCTGGTTCAGATCCCATGGGGCTGCAATGAATTGGGCGCATTCAAGCAGTGCCGCATCGGTACAGCTGCTGGTGTTGCAGCCCCGGCAAGCCATCCATTTGGCACCGGGCGCCATGCCGATCTGGTTGCTTCCGCCATCATCGCCGACCGTGGTGCCCATGGTGTGCGAGCCGTGGCCGTTGTCATCGGCAGGGGCAGTCGGGTGGTCGCCGTACGGGTCCCACCAGTTGTAGTTGTGGTTGAAGCTGCCACCGCCCAGGTTGCCGCGGTATTTTCCCACCAGGGCCTGGTGAGTGTAGCGTACGCCTGTATCGATACTCGACACCACGCTGCCCGCCCCGTTGATGCCCAAGGCCCAGGCATCAGGTGCCTGTACATGGGCGATGTTCGGCTCAATGCTCAAGATCCCATCAACCGTGTTGAAGGGGTCCTTTTCCGTGGGCTCGATAAGCATTTCAGTCCGGCGTTCACGGATCGCGCTCACTTCAGGAAAGCTCGTGATGCTGTTGAGCACCGTTGTGTCTGACTGGTCGACGATGATGATATTGTCGATCCAGAAGCTCTGGTAGCTGATACCCATGCTATCCAGGTAAGCTCGCACGTTCATCTGCGAGCTCTCAGCCACGAATTGCAGCTGTTGGACGACAAAACGGCCGCGATCGATCCAGTCCATTTGCTCTGCTGCTGCAAGGCTGGACTGGCTGCGGAAATAGATCATATACCCCGCGCTGCCTTTTGTCTCCATTTGTTCAATCACGGCTTGTTCGACATTGACCAATCCCCCCGTTTGTGTATCTAAAGATTTGCCGGGGGAGAAGATATCGTTTTTGAAGTGCAGCGATGAAAAATCACTATCTGCCAACGCTGCAGCAGGAAACAGGAAAAATAGGAAGGCAAGGATCAGGGTGATTGATAATATACGATGCTTTGCATGGTTTTTCATACGATTCTCCTCAGTATCATGATAAAAACCAGAAAACAATGAATTTCCTATGGTCAGAACATTAGGATTTACGTGTGTATTATTCGCACCTCCTTTTTAAAACATAAAAACAAGATTGTGCATGGATGCTGATATCCTCACTCACACTACCGTCTAAAGGCACTTGTAAAAGGAAGCGAACAGCTATTGTTTTGTCGGGATAAGAATAATTTAGGGGAAAACCAAATAAGCCGAATTTTTCTGTTGACCCAGCTCGCTCCCCTGAAGCGCCTGAGACCCACCAGTAAAATGCGAACTGACGATGCCTCTCGGATTTCGGTTATTTAGAAATGTTTATTAATTGGAAAACTCATATTCCTAGTTAATAATTATAAAGATAATTAGTTAAGAGTCAACAAGGAAAATAGAGAAATTTCCTGCGAAAACTAACGTATTATGATTTCTCCACCCTATAAAATAAAAAAAGAGAACCCTCTCGAAATTTCCTTCAGGAAGCGCCATTACCCCGAATTACTGCAGGGATAGATTTATATATTATTACGAAATCTTTTCTAAGAGAGTAATTCTGTATGTATTCAAGTTCGAGTTGTATTCTCGCAGATAAGGTGAGTTCACCTCGACCTGAGATTTGCATCGGACCGGTTAAACCGGGTTTGATGATCAGGCGCTGACGTTGTTCATCGTTATACATAGCAACCAGCCATGTCTCTTCTGGACGCGGGCCAACAAGGCTCATATCGCCTCGCAAAACATTCCAAAATTGGGGAATTTCATCCAGACTCCATCGCCGTAAGAATTTACCAACCCGGGTTGCTCTTGGATCATTTGGAATTTTATATACAGGTTCTTTCAAGTCGTAAGGATTTAAATGTTTCGTTAACATTTTTTCCGCACCATTGACCATCGTACGGAATTTTATTAACGTAAATGGTTTCCCATTTTCTCCCGCCCTTTCTTGGAAAAATAATACGGGGCCATGGCTATCAATTTTTATGGCGATTGCTACGAAAGGGAATAGTAGGATGAACAAAATCATACCAAGCAAAGATATCAATATATCAAGGCTACGTTTGATGATCCATTGGGTAATCGATAAAGTTTTATTTTCGGTAATACTGGCAGGTGAAAAAATAAAACCGGATATTAAACCAGCGCCAAGAGCGGTGGAACGAATAATCAGGAGAATAATCCCCGGAAAGAGCAAGCTTTTATCTCGATGGTACAAGAAGGATAAAAATGGCATGGTTGTAAGAAATAATAAAACCATTGATACAGCGCTAACCCATAACAAATTTGGCCAAAGTACAGAAGGCAAGAGCAAAAGTAATGCTATCCCTAAAAATGCAATTTGCCATCGCTCAGAAGGTGGAGTGTGAGAGTCTTTTATACCCTTTTCAGGTAGCCAGCGTAACATGTACGCTTTCCAGAAGCCGATATTAAACTTGCGATGGTAATACTCCTGCAGATTCTTATCATGTTGATGATATACGATTGCAGATGGTTTGAATACCATTCGATAACCCTTTCGGGCAAGGCGAAACGAAAATTCTTGATCTTCAACTGAGGCAACTTTAAAATTTGTATCAAATCCACCATTTTCTATGAAGATATCTTTACGATAAGCAGCAGAATGAGTGTCAACAAAATCAATGTATTTCTGTCTTTGCAGGCGTAGATACTTTGATTCATACTCTAGTTGAACAAAGCGTGAGACGATACTAGATTGATGAGTACGGTAAGCTCCTTTTACGCCAACAATCTCGGGGTCCTGGAAAGGTAGTATCAGCTGGGAAAGCCATTCTTGAGAGGGGATACAATCAGCGTCAGTGAAAGCCAGGATCTCCCCTGCTGCCACATTCGCACCCGCATTCCTTGCGGCTGAAGGACCTCCATGTGTGATTTGGAGGTAGCGGACACCGGGATAGGATTCGATAATTTCCTTGGTTTTATCTTTAGATCCGTCATCGACAACAATAATCTCATAGGAATCATCTAGATTTGTTTGGTCTAGAAGTCCACTCAAACAAGATGAAATCGTATTCTGTGAGTTATATGCAGGTACAATGACTGAAATCTTGGGAAAGTTTAACCCCATCGTTCGTATTCTCCGTTGTTCCTTACTTGCGTAAAGCCTACCGAAATATATAATGAAATAGACTATGGGCTGATTTGATTATCCTATACCTTTCACCTGGATGATATATTATTTCCAAAAACTTGTCTAATAGATATTTTGGGCGAAGATAAAATGATCGTCGAGCATCATCACACCATTTTACTATGTCTTCCGAAGATAAACCTGGATGTGAAACAATACTTTTGTGAAGACCATCTGTAGTCAGCCAATCTTGAAAATGGTTCGTATCTAGAAGTCCATTTGCATTCGCCCAATCATAAGCTTCTGTACCTGGATAAACCATGATTGGAAGAAATTGAGCCGTATCTGGGTTAAGCTGCTTTGCTAACTGAAGTGTTTTATCCAGGCTCTGCCGTGTCTCTCCTGGATTCCCGGCCATGAAGCATCCATGCACCCGAACGCCTGCTTTCTTTGCCGATGCACAGAATTGATAAAACTGATCCACTTTTATATTTTTATGAATGTTATCTAATATCGATTCATCACCGCTCTCAAAGCCAACACACACCAATCTGAGGCCAGCCTCTTTCAGGTTCTTAAGGGTTTCGTAACTTACATCGGCTCGGGAATTGGCGGTGAACGGTAATCGATTTCCACGCCGGATTAATTCCTGTGACAGGGAAATAGATCTTTTCTGATCGACTGTCAATGTATCGTCTTCCAAAAATACTTCCTTTACTTGGGGAAGCTCCTGGGATATGTAATCAAATTCATCCGCTACATTGGTAATGCTCCGTTTGCGGTAACCATGACCGGTAAGGGTTTGAGGCCATAAGCAATATGAACACTGATAAGGGCATCCCCTGCCGGTGAGTATCGCTACTTCCGGATATCGCGTGATCGAGTAGAAATAGTCTTCTACATGCAAATGTCGTTTGTATACACTGCTCACAAAAGGGATCTCATCAAGTTCTTTGATGTACTCTCGTTGAGGATTATGGACTACGGATCCGTCGTTGTTCCGGTAACTGATACCATCAATGGAACTGAGATCATCATTGCCATCCAATTGGATTGCAAGATCTCGCAATGTATAATCATATTCACCCCTGGCAACGATATTGACTGCCGAGCTGGAATTAAGCACCTCCTCAGGTAATGCGGTGACATGAGGACCAACCATTACGATATATGCTTTAGGATACCTGTTGTGGATTGCTTCTGCCACCCCTATATCGTTCTCAATACTTGGTGTGCTTGTATCTAAGACAATTACTCTTGGCTTGAATTCATCAATTTGATGAATAATGTCTTCTAAATCAAATCCCCGCGCAGGGGCATCAACCAGGCGGACAGTAAATCCTGCCTTTTCCAGGACTGCGGTTGCATATGCCAGCCAAATTGGATAATAAATCACGCCGGATTTAATCACCGCCGGACTACGCTGCGAGCGAGAAAATCTATGATGAAATGGTGGATTAAGTATATATATGTTCATACCAGTAACTCCGGTCACATTAAACCCCTGAGTCCTATGTTTCGATCCTAGAGATAATCAGTATAAGTTTGTTCAATTTGGGTAACCATCCTGGATAGCGTAAATTGCTCTTCTAATAATTTCCTGCCCGAATTTCCCATTGACTTGGCTTGATCAGGATGAGCTATCAGTCGAAGAACCGATTCTGCCCAACCATTTACATCACCTGCATCGACTAAATAACCAGTGGAACCATCAATTACAGCCTCTGCGCAGCCATTCACAGCTGTTGATACTACCGGTTTTGAGCAAGCCATCGCTTCAAGAATTGAGTAAGGCAAGCCTTCCCAGCGGGAGGTAGAGGTCACTACGTCTGCAGCAGGTATATACCGATATGCTTTTTCAATTCGCCCCAAGAAGAATATATTCTCTTGTAGCTGTAAAGACGCTACCTCGGTTTTTACATGGTCATATAGAGGACCTTCTCCAATCCAGACCAGTTGCACTTCTGAATTACCTGAAACAATAAGACCAGCTCCTTTTAGAAACATTAGCGGGTCCTTTTGAGGACTGAGCCTACCGATTTGAAGAATCACTGGGCGATTTGTTCTTAAGCTCAATCGACCACATATCGTATCACGTGCCTCCAAGTTATCAAATTGCGTCAGGTCAATTCCATTTGGCACAACTTGGATCTTTTTAGCTGGTATACCCCAGCTAATCATGCGCGCAGCGTCTACCTGACTGACTGAAAATATCTGCGTGGTTATCCCAGCGAACATCCGCTCAAAGATCATATATAGCTTGTGCCAGCGTCTTTGTCGAATATCTATTGTTTGCGGTGTGTAAAAAATGTTAGGAGCATTTCCTACCTTTGACAGCCATCGGGCAATGATCCCTGCCTCCTGGCTATGTACATGGATAATTTCAAATCTCTCTTGCTGAATTACTCTCATGAATTCCCGCATGGATTGCATCGGCCAGATTAATTTCCCCATAGGGAGTATTATAACTTTAATTCCTGCAGCGTTGAATTCTCTGTGTGCCTCTCGAATAGCATCTGGGAAGATAACGGTCACATCATGCCCACGCAAGACAAGCTCCTTGGAAAGCGATAAAACATGCGTTGTCTGCCCAGAAATCATGGGTTCGTAGTACACCTGAAGGATCTTCAAGATATTCCCTACAATTCCATTATCCAAGGCCGAAAATTTGACTTCTTAACCATTTCCTTACCCCATAAGTATCGCCTCTTTTGCACCATTCTCTGAAATAGTTTAAAAAAGTCAAAAATCCCGAGTAGAACAGGAGGCATGTATATGGCAGCATAAAGCAGCCTGGGTACCTCGGAAGCGAAAATTATTGGAAAGTCAATAATAAAAGATGAAACGCGATCATTCTTAACAGACATCAGATACCGGTTGCGTAAGGCTAATCGAGGACCTGTAGGGTTTTTCTTCCGCTGTTTACGAAGGGAATCGCCCCACCCGCGCACATGGCTACCCACAGCAAGAGGTTCATAAATAGCCTGCCAACCACACAATTGGGCTCGCCATGCCAGGTCTGCATCTTCATAATAGGCAAAGAAATCTTCATCGAAGTATTCGTTGTTAACTGCCAGCTCCTCAAACATTTCTCTTCGATAAAGAGCTAAGGCACCGCAAGCACCGAAGATCTTCCTGCTCTGGTCATATTGCCCGTGATCAAGCTCACCCTGCCCACGATCATAAGGACAGCGGGACCGGTTGATAAATAGCCCGGTAGAATCAAGCACCTGGTTATTTTCCGAACGAAGGAGCTTGGGGGCTATGATCCCAACTTTAGGCGCTTCAAGCATAACCTTGACTAAATGACCCAAGCAATCAGGTCGCAGGATAACATCGGGGTTCACTGATAAGATGAATGGCGCATCAGTAGTCCGGATTCCCTCATTAAGTGCAAAAGCAAACCCCAGGTTTTTATCGCAACACTTCAGTAGAATCCCCGGGTAATTTTTTGTTATCCATTCTTGAGTCCCATCTTCAGATGCATTATCGATCACAACAACCGAAATTGGTCGGTAAACTTGCCCAAGTATAGAATCCAGGCATGTCCTCAAGAAGGGGAGTGAATTCCAACTGACGACGACGATAGATACGGAGATTTCATTCATACTTAGTCGTTGAGATAAATGCAAGCATCCCTGTTAATGTCCAAAACAAAGCATTGACTTGCTTGGCTTCCATATTTTGATACACCCAACCTTCGATAAAAATAATTATAAGGCTGGTAAGGATGCCAATCAGGATGGCTTTGTTTCTTGAGCTTAGAGGACGGGGAAACGTCTGAATACCAATTTTTACAATAGCAAACCAGACAAAACCCCATAAAATAATCCCGGGAAGCCCCATCTCAGTTAATACTTTAAGTACTTGACTCTCCGTGACGAAGGCAGAGGTTGGATTCGAGCGCAATGCAGCAAACCCAGTCGAGCCCAGACCGGTACCTAGGATAGGTGATTTTCTCCAGGAATCAAAAGCAAGATTCCAGGCAGCTAACCGATCTAAGTTGGTTTCATCACGCGCCCAATCAGATATTGAGCGAAAGTATTTGAGGATGATATTTTCATTTGAATCTATTTTGGTGCTAAAGTACCCTTGAGGCAAGCTGACGACAGACACATCTGCCCAACCTGACCAGTCGTAATCACAGTTCTGTGCTGGACCACAACCAGTTATCAAACTAATATTGACTTTTTTCCCAGACCACGGAGATAGATCCAACAAGTAATTTCTCCATCGCCGGTCGCTTGGATTGATTTTTGGATTGATGTAGCGGTCTAGCAAGAATTGGCCATTATTTGGCGTATCGACAGGAGTAACGTACACCTGAAAATCGACTCCATCACCTTTCTCTGGTGACCATACTTGAGGGTCAAGTGCGATTGCCAGTTTCAATGCCCCCGAATCAGGAACTGTGATTGGGTAAATCACCTCTGATTTACCACTATTATTTGCAGGTTCGTTTATGACAGTGCGCTGATCATTCTGGTTTTGGAGGGGATCGAAAATCGTCCAGGTTTGAAGCTCCGAATTTCCATAAGTGGGTTTTACTCGTAGAATGTTTTGATTGGCATCCAGCGCGGGTGCATCCCGGTATTGTGTTGAGGTGAGTTCAACCAATCCAGTGCGTACAGAGGGTAATTGGTTGGCCCGTAGTGAGGTAATAACGACCCAAGCAACCAGGCCAAAAATGACCAGCCCAACCAAACTCAATGTCAATTTTTTATTCTGTTGGAAGATACCTGCCAACAGACCAATTACCACCAAGCCGACAGCAGACGCCACCCAGATCCCTCTACTAAAGGTTAAACCAATACAAGTAATCATGATGAGGGTCGCAGCACCTGCCAGGATCTTGAGAGTAATATTCTTTGAAGCGTAGATCATCGCTAAGGACAACGGGAAAATCAGGGCTAATGTATTCGCCAGGGTGGTTGGAGAATCAAAAACAAAATACACTCGCCTTAGGTGGGTTCCGTATATGAAAACATCTGGAAAACCCTGTCGTTGGATGATTTCGCTAGAAGGCCATAGAGAGCGGTTGAGTATAAATTCTAGTACCCCTCCAAATGCGACGATTGATCCAAGAATAATGATCAACCATATGAGTTTTTCGAACCAATCAGGAAATCTGCGTAAAACACTCAGTACTACCCAAAATATGGGTAGATACATAATTGCTGAATAAAAGCCCCACCAGGTTTGATATCCAAATCGATCGACGATTAATAGCACAATCACATAGCCTATATAAACCAACAAGGCTAAATCCATGGCAGTTCCACTCAACATGAGCTTGCGCTTCGATAAAGATAGTATTGCCCAGATTAAAAGCAAAACGCCTAATAGAAATTCTTTCCAATACGTACCCACAGGGCCTGGAATTAAGGATTTTATAACCAGCTGGAATGGTAAACCAATTAAGAAAATAAATAAGCCAATTGCCATGATTAGTTCTAACCAGTTAATTAGCTTACTATTTGTCGATGTTATTTTCTCAGCTTCCATAAAAACTTCTCCGAAAATTATGTGATAAATATAAACTTAGAAAATATACCAGCGCTCCGGTTATGGAGCAAATTAGGATAATTAATATCGAAGAGATAGACTTCGTAGCATTATAAAGCAGAAAAGAAACACTTAAGGCTAAGAATGCAGCGAGAATGGTCCGAGTAATTTCTCGTCGATTTTGAATAGAAAGTTTAAAGCCATAGGTACTCCTGGTCCACCATGCTAGGACGACTACTTGTACCGCTAAACCGACAGCAGCTGAAACCGCCAGGCCGATGTAGCCTAACCAGGGAGTTAATAACAAATTTAGGATTACGCGAATTGTGGTTTGCACGCCATTAATTCCAACCACCATCCATCCCGAACGATTTATATAAACAATCCGCCATAAAGGCTGACAAAGGGAATCTGCGAGTGCGGCCAGACTATACCAAACAATTGGTGCGCTCACGAGGCTCGTGGCTTGTGCATCAAAAGCGCCATGCTCAAAAAGAACTTGAACGATAGGAGTGCGTAATAAGACCAGACCCGCACATGCAGGTAAGGCAATTTTAAACACCAGAATTAAAGCCCCAGTGAGCTCCTTTCCAGCTGTTTGAAAATCTCCACCAGCCACTTGCTCAGCCAGGCTTGGAAACAGCGCAGTTGATATCGCCAGACCACTCAACGTAATGATCACCTGGGTCAATTGATTGGAATAACTTAGTGCAGCCACGCCACCCGTCCCAAGTGAAGTGGCCATCGCACGATCGATAAATATAATGGCATGGTGAACGCCATATCCGACAATGAGCTGAGAAGTAAAGTAACCCCACTGTATAATTTGGGCTTTTAGCTCAGATGTAGTCGATATGACGTGTGTGTGGGTTTGTGTCCACCAGAATGGTAAAAGGCAAAGCAAAGCTGCCCCAGCGCCAATCGTTACTGCCCATGAGGCCCGTAATTCAACTTGTGAAATAGGCAGGAAACCCAGCGAGATGATGAAAACCAGGTTATATACCGAAGTGATGATCACTGAGCGGAAGAATCGTCGATAAACCAGCAAAATAGTTGCGAGTAGAGTGGCGAGACCCATGAATAGAATGCCCGGCAACATTGGGTAGAACAAGGAAATTGCTTGTTCTTGTTCTGCAGCAGAAAAACCGGGCGACAGCCATTTAAGGAAAAATGGGGTTAGTAATGCTGCAAGAATGGTTAATAAGAACAACGCAACACCGAGGATCAGGAATACCCTCTTCGCAAACAGCCACGCCTTCGCCTCACCTTCTTCTTGACGAATCTTGGTAAATATGGGCAGAAACGCCGGAGATATGATGATGGGTAAGGCGATGAAAAAAAACTCGGGGACTGCAAACGCCACCAGATAAATATCAGCTACTCGGCTCGCTCCGAGGAAACGCGCAATAAAAACCTGACGCATAAAGCCAGTCAGCGTTGCAGCCAGGAAACCTAGCCCGACGAACAAAGAAGCGCGATAGTTATCTCGTTGCATTTTCTGATATTCTGAAATCTATCTATCTCAAAAACTTTTGCCTTGATACAATGCGAAGCGATGATCAGTTGACGATGTGTTTGGTCGTCGCTCGGGTTACTTCATGGTGTTGATAATCTTGGTTCACCCCAGCCATATCAATCATAACGATCATCGCCAATTGGGCCAGTATTTGTTTCAAATATTCGGGCAACCATCTTCCAAGAATATTTACTCAAGTCGGTTACAGACTGATACCAGCGCTCCTTCGCTGAATCATGTTTTGGATCAGTTCTAAAATATAGAATGCCTAGCGGTGTATAGATCAGCGTGTATAAAAGCTGTTCAGCGATGCAAACGCGCCGTATTCCGTCGGGCCGAGCATCCGGCTCACCGCAAAGTGCACAAAATAGTTGATCGCAGCCACCAGCGATGTGGCGATGAACATAAATCCAGCTCGCTTTAGCCCAAGCTGAAGACCTGACGGTTTGTTGCTCAGATCTAATTTCATGTTGGTGTATATGAGCTGGATATCCATTGATAAATTTTTCTTGATCATACCTGAGTGATTGCTTCCACGCGACACATGAGAAATGCTGGCAGTAAACCTGCAGTAATCACATCAGGTAAAGTTCAATTGCCTCCATTTACACGGTTGGTAAATGCATTATCGATGCGGTCTATTTTTATACCCCAATGTAGATCCGGGTGCAGCTAGAATTATAACATTAAGGGCCGTCACTCATTTACCATTAAGATATTCGGTTGTAGGTTACCACCTGGGTACTTATCGCTGTATCTTAGCTAAATGATGTTGCTCTCCCAAGTTTCAAGTAGTCCACCATTATGCTTTTATTTCGAAGCTACGTACACGATCACCGGGATTGGGACCGGACCCGTCACATGGGTAGATCCCGCCATATCATCCTGCACTAGCTGGATTTGTATCGCGCCGTTTGTTTTATTGTCACCGTCTCCCGGTCCTCCATCCCAAATTTGAGTCACCTGTCCGAGATAATCGGTGATTTTTACCATCTTCGCCTGGGGGATGATCATGGGGACATCACTGCCCCAAGCAAAGATTTTCTCCTGGCCGCAAGAATTGCTGAACACATATCCTTCGCCTCCGGAGATATCTAGCGTCCGCAGGTAGCGGTAGCCCTTAAGGGCCTCTACCATCGTCTTGTAGGTGGTGAATCCCGGCTTGATTGATAAATCAGGATACAACAGGCTCTGGCCGAAGCCATCCAGGTTATCTGCTAATTCGTACCAGGTGATGTTCTTTATCCCGGCTGCAAGGCCGCGCGTGTACCCTTTAATTACATAATATGCCTGGTTTCTCAGTGAGCCCTCATCGCCAGTATATCCGTGCTGGCCTGTCTCTGTTAACCAGATGGGTTTGTATACCTGATAGCAGGTGTTCATCCGATTGTTGAAGTAGTTCCTCTTGGCTAAAATATCAATTCCGCCAGCGGTGTATGAGATACCGTCTTCATAACAGGTCGGCCGGGGTGGAATGTTCCAGCGTTCCCATTCAGGAGCAAAATCAGGGAAATAGTGGAAATTAAACGCATCCATGTAGCCTCCCCCATCCAAAAGCATGACATTGTCGGGGAAATAGCGGTCAAATGGTGCTTTTGGGTCTCCTTCACCTTTAAACCAATCATACGCGATTCCACCCATCAAGACCGTCGCACTCGGGTCGATTTCTTTTATTTTTTGGAAGCTTTTTTGTAAGAATTCGACATAAAGTGGATAATAATCTCCTCCGTAACAATTATCTGGCTCATTGAAGATCTCCCAGGTTTTGATATTGTAAGGCGGCTTGCGATACCTCGTAACAACCTGGGTTAGAAATTGTAGATACTCTGCTTCATGGGCTATCGTAAACCGTTCGCAGCTTGTTTGATCACCTGCCCAGGTCGGCGGTTGGTCGATGATTGCGATCATGTTCACCCCCGCCTCGCTGATCTGTCCCAGACGGTTGTCATAATCACTGAAGATCCATTCCTGAGCATTATTAGGCTGGATATCCTGCCATCGGATCATTACCCGTGTCCATTCAGCACCAATGTCCTTCAGAGCGTCGATTAATGTCGGGAAGGATTGGTTATACCAGCTATAAAACTGCGCTTCATAGTCATCCTGGCTCATTGTACTCGTCGGGGTTAATTGATGCAGGGCTGCAATTTCAATCGAGAACGGCGAGTCCTGGTATTCGCTGTAACAGACATTCCTGTTTAAACTGGGTAAATAGGTGTTGACTCTTACATTAAGCGTCTCTGATATCAGATTATCCGTATCACCATCCAGCGGATTGGCTTTCACCGCTAGGTGAAATACCGCAAAGGCAGATAGTATGACGATAATGCTTGACAATAAAATGTAGCCCTTTACCTTACTGTGCATTATTTGCTCCTAGAAATTAAAGATACCAACAATCAAATTTGTTGCGATATTGGCAGGATAAAATTCAAGTATATCGAAACCATTTTAATGTCATTACTAATATGTATAAAATATTGTCCTCGACAATTCTAATGATACAAATCGAGCAGCCACATCGGTGAATGCTCGGCGGATTATACTGTGATTAAATTCATCGCGCAAGGAGAACAAAAAATCATGGGCATGTCCTTAAAAATATCGGAGCGTCGCTTTACCTTATAACTAATTCCAACCCTCGAATTATATTAAAAGGAAAATTATCCATAAATAGATGTACTCTTATCGTTACATGAATCCGTGAAGATGGAAATTATTCCTATAACTATCCTGGTTAATAACTGCGGGTAAGCAGCCCACTGATTTAAGTAAAACCGTATCGGGGAATTTGTTAAATCTCACCAATGAGTTAATGTAGAGGAAATCTACGGGGAGGTCACACGAATAAATACAGGGATGGGCACCTGTTCATTTACCACGGTTGAGTCCAACATTGGATCGAGTGCTAAAGTTATGCGAATGGCATTGTTTCTGATTCCATCTTCGTCACCTAGCATCCCATCCTCGATCAATGCAGGTTCTCCAAGATAATCGGTCACTTCGATTTTAGCCGCTGGAGAAATGATCAACGGAACATTGTTGCCCCATGCAATGATTTTCTCGCTGTTACAAGAATTCCGAAATACATATGCCTCGCCACCTGATATGGATAGTGCTCGTGCATACTGAAAATTCGTCAGCTGTGCAATCAAAGTTTTATAGGTTAAGAATCCAGGCTTGGGAGAAAAATCCGGATAAAGCAGGCTTTGATCAAAGCCATCATTGTTATCGGCCAGGGCGTACCAGGTGATATTTTTTATGCCAGCTGACAGGCCACGGGTATAGCCCTTTATAACGTAATACGCCTGGTTTCTAAGCGAGCCTTGATCGCCTGGAACTCCGTGGGCCGAGAGCTCAGTTAGCCACATGGGTTTTTGCACGCCATAACAGGTGCTCATGCGGTTGTTATAATAATTTTTCTTGGCGATCAGATCAATCCCACCAGCAGGGAATGGCAAACCTTCCGTGTCTTCTGGATTTGGTGAACAGGTTGGCTGTTGTGGTCCATTCCAGCGTTCCCATTCACCATAATAATCAGGAAAATAATGAAAATTAAAAGCATCAAAGAAGTTCGTTTTCCCACTATCATTAATCAGATCAAGTATAACTTTATCTGGGAAATTTCGGTAAAAAGGACCATCATACTCAGTAAACCAGTCATAAGCAATCCCGCTCATCAGGATTGTCGCATCAGGTTCGATGCTCTTAATCGTCTCGTAGCTTATTTGTAGGATATCTGAATAGAGATACGGATCATTCCCAAAACAACCAAAAGGTTCGGCGAGGGAAACCCAGGTATTATCTGCTTCATTGAAGATTTCCCAGGTTTTGATGTTGTAAGGAGCTTCACTGTACCTGTTAACCAGGTCGCTGATAAATTGTCGATAATCTTCCAGGTGGACAGGTGAAATAGCTGGGCAAATTTTACCGTCACCAGCCCAGCCAGGCGCAGCATTAATAACCGCAATCATTTTTACTCCCGCTTGGGAGATCTGACCCAGGCGGTTGTCATACCACTGCCACATGCTCGTGTTGTAATCAGGGGGTTGTCCGGGAATCGGAGCATCTGGTTCGATGTCGAACCATCTGATCACCACTCTTGTCCATCCCGCACCGCTGTCTTTTAAGGCAGATAGTAATGTGGGAAAGGACTGATTGTACCAGGTGAAATAATCCGTTTCCTCTTGCTTTTGAGCCATTATATTCGTTGCGGTAATTTGATGTAGAGCAGAGATGTTTATTGAGAATGGAGAATCAACAGGATCAGGAACACAAAATTTTTTCTGTAAACATGGCAGATAAAATTGTGTGCTTTCGGACGCAGTATTTATTTTATGTTCATTGGTGATTTGCGTTTGCTGGTTTGCAGATCCATCATGTGTAGTATCCCCCAAGATGACAATGAAGCCAAGAAACACGATCATTAAATTTATGATAAGTATTTTTTTTCGCATTCGATCTCCATTAAATTGCGAAATGACATTGTACCAAATAACCTAACGGAAATTACTTCTGATTTAGAAAATTGTCTACACAACTCACCAAAGTCCACGTAGAGTCATTTTATGGCACCAAGAAATATTTGAGGTAAAAACAAATCGAATAAGTATTGTTTGAGTCTGTTCGTTTCTTATGGAGTAAATACTTCGATTAATTGGGTCTTTACTCCGGACCGCCTCCAATTTTATCCACGATCTCATTTTGTTCGGCTGCCACTGCCGAAGCTGGCTTTAAAGCCAATAGATTGTCAAATAGGATGATTTTTCCAGTGCGTACGGTAGATTCCGCTAACAGATATAGCGCCGCTGACCAACCTTGCTGCTCGTACCCCATAGGTCGCCCACTGCTGCCATGCATCCACTCATTGAAACCCCAGCTACCTTGATTGCCCTGCTTTACACAGTTTGTGAGCGAATCCAAATGTTGTTCAGCATCGGACTGCCAGCCGCAACGAACCAGAGCAGCAACATGAAAACCACCAATCATCGGCCAGATACCGCCATTGTGATATTGGTGGGGAAGGTTTAGGTTTCGGCTACGATAATATTCTCGCCAATGCGGCTCCCCAGGATAGATTGGCGGATGAATAGCCTTGGTGGGGTACGGGTCAGCCATACCAACCTGAAGCATATAACGCAATATGTGATTGGAACGATTGCCATCAGCAATACCGGTTAGGATTGCCAGTAAGTTTGCCAGCCCATCGCACCAATCGCCATAATCACGAAATGCCACCCATGGCAGGTAGTATGGACGACTGGATATCGTGCCAATATTATGATAGAGCATGAACCATTCCAGGCGGATGGCTTTTAACTTTTCCAAATGCTCAGCGAAGTGTGAAGCCACCCAACAACGGTCTATCCACATAAGGAGATTGATCCGCTCATGAATACATTCCGCCGAGATACAATTCCCCTGGAAGAACCCATCCGACGATATCTGACGACTCATATCTTCGTAAGCCAGAGTGGCAGCGTAGTACAGCACATTATCGTAAAGTGTATTGTAGCGTACATCGAGCAGGTCCATCCAATTCCCAGCTTCGGGTATTTCAAGAAGTCCGCACTCATTCATATCCTGGTACTGGAGCCATAACAATGCCTGTTCAATACTGCTCCAGCTTTCTCGCAAAACTTTCTTGTCATGGGTGAAGCAAAAATCCATATAACGACCCAGGATGTACCATAGGTTGGTATCGCAAGCCCCCGCGTTTTCGGAGCTGACATAGCCTGTGTCTGGATTAACATTCAATGGTATGAGACCATGAGGTGATTGATAGGCGCTGAGCGTGTCAAGTGAATGGCGCCCGGCTGCAATCAGCTCCTCTTCCCCACTAGCGAGTGCTCCCAGGAATATTATCGCACTATCACGCCCCCATACTTGAGGGTATCCAATTGAATTTCCTGAAGCACGAAAACCGGATCGATCTGCGCATTTCAGGAGCACTTCTACTGCACGATTCCGTGCTTCTGCGATAAGTTTAGTATGCATTTTTAGTTTCCTTATCCCTTCACCGCCCCTCCGAGGAGCCCTTTGATGAAGTAACGCTGGAATACAATATACACCAGCACAATCGGGCCGGCGACAATGATCGAGCCGGCTGCCATTAACGGGATGTTGGAAGTATATCGCCCCTGGAAAAATGCTAAGCCTACAGGAAGCGTGCGTAAGCTCTCGTCCTGAACCATTACAAGTGCCAGGAGGAATTCATTCCATGTCCACATAAAAAACAATACCAGCAGGGTCAACACAGCAGGTTTGGCGATAGGAAACAACACCTTCCACAGGCTTTGCCAGCGTGAGCAACCATCCAGCGCAGAAGCGTCAATCAACTCCTGTGGTGCACTTCGGAAGAAGCTGGTCATCCATAAAGTGCCGAAACTGATGCTCTGCCCGATCTGGGGAAGGATTAGTGCCCAGTATGTATCCGTCAAGCCAAGCCTGTGCATTGCATGGTACAGTGGGATAACCACCGCTTCGAAAGGAACCATGAAACCAATCAGTAAGACGATATAGAGTAAACGCTGCAGTGGGAATCTCAGGAGCCCAAAAGCAAAACCAATCAAGATGGATAAGAAGACACTGACAGTCACAACGACCGTGGATACGATTACACTGCTGCGGAAATACATATTAAAGTGTCCGGCAGTCCATGCGTCCACAAAACTATCCAAACGAAACTGCGCAGGCAGACTGAAAGGCCCTTTAATGATCTCAGAGTCGGTTTTAAAAGCACTCAGGACAATCCCGATGATTGGAAGCAATATTATCAGGAGAAATATTGAAAGCAGCACATAATTCGGTATCAAACGCAATTGTCGCGGTTTTAGGATCATATTATGTCTCTGCTTTGGCTTGGAAGCGCGTGATACCGTAGGAGATCAGCAGAATGACACAGGTCATGATTGTGGCGACTGCTGCGGCATAGCCAATACGATTCTGCTGAAAAGCTGCCCGGTAAACTAAAAATGAGGTTACGAGTGTTGCATCACCAGGTCCACCGCGAGTGGTAACAAAAACGAGGTCGAACACCCTCAACGCTGCGATCACTGTGGTGATCAGGGCTACCCCCATTTCAGGACGCAGGCTGGGTATAGAAATATAAATCAATTGCTGGACTTCGTTTGCCCCATCCAGCTCGGCTGCCTCATAAAATTCTAATGGTATACGTTGCATGCCCGCCAGAAAAAGCACCATGCAAAAGCCATACTGCACCCAGCTTCCAATCAAACCTATTGCCGGTAATGCCCAAGTTGAATCTCCGAGCCAGGGGAGAGCCCATGCTTTCAATCCGATGGTTTTCAATAGAATATTTAATGGTCCAAATGCTGGATTAAAGATCCAGCGCCATACGACACCCACGACCACCATGCTCAATACTTGTGGCAGGAACAACCCCGCTCTGTAAAAAGCCATCCCTGGTAATGCCCTCCGCCCTAATAGGCTTGCCAGTACTAATCCAATAAAGATGGGGATGAAGCAGTAGAAAATGATAAAGATCAGGTTATGCACAAGGGCTGATAAAAATTGCCCACGCTGGAATATTTCGGCGTAATTCTGAAGTCCAATGAACAAGCGGTTAGAGCTGAAACCGTCCCACTCGAAAAAACTCAGCCGGAAAGTTTCGACGATCGGGTAAAGGATGAAAAGCACATAGATAACCAGCCCAGGAAATAAATAAAGCCAGCCCAGGAACTTTGATTCCCCCGGCCATGGATTACGATTGTTCATTCTGATATAAAATTCATGCCATCAGAAGTCAATTCTTCTGATGGCATGAATTCTGATGTGGTTACTGACCTGAAAGGAATGCGCTATAGTCTTTTTCAACCTCGGCGGTGAAGGTCGCTGGGTCAATTTCATTAGCAAATAACTTTTGAAGCTGGGAAACAATCGTGTCATAGAACGTCGGAGTTGCCCAGTCAATATAATGACCTACACCATTATCCTGGTTGATGCGGTTCCAGGCTAGCACCGTGTCGGTAAAGAGCGAGCCCACTTCCAAAGTGAAATCAGCTGGAAGGGGCATGGCAGGAACATAACTGATCCCTACCCATAATTGGGCCGCCCGTGGGCTGATCATCCAATCCAGGTATTCAGCAGCCAAGTCAGGGTTGGCAGTGCTTTTGCGAATAGCAAATGGAATGCCAACACCACCGACTGCCAGCTGTTTGGCATCTGCAGTTTTTTGTGGTAGCAGAAAGAAGCCAAATTCCTGATCAGTATCCACGAGTAGCTCTGGTGCCAACCAAGAGCCTGTAATGGTCATGGCTCCCTGACCTGATTTGAAAAGCTTATTCACGTCATCATAACCAATTCCCATGAATCCATCGGTGAAATAACCAGCATCCACCCACTCCTGTATGATCTTGGCGGCTTCCTGGTTTTCCGGGGTATCAAAGCTGACATTATTGACACCATAAACAAAATTATCCAGATATTCACCGGTTACCAGCGTGTCCGCTACTGCACTGAATTCGTGGATCCCAGGCCAACCATCCAGTAATCCGAAAGCGATAGGTGTTTCACCTGCGGTCTTGATGTCTGCTAGCAGCTGGGTGAATTCATCAAAAGTAGTGGGGATATCCCATCCATATTTGCTGAACATGTTTTTATTGTAATAGACACCCACCACTTCAGCGGTGGGGCTCACCCCATAAAGATTACCGCTTCCAAATGTCTTCCCATCTTCGGAGAAACTGTTGCGATTATTCACCGAGGATGAGAAGCGTTCGCTCCAGTTATACTGGGTGGCATAATTATTTAAAGGCAGCAATAGACCTGCCTCAACAAAAGCTCCCATATCTGGACGACCCTGGTTCACCTGGGCAACATCAGGACCATCAGCCTCACCAAGAGCTAGTTTAAGAGTTGCTTTCAGGTCATCCATGGTCTTGACTACCCGTTCAATCTTGACTCCCGGGTGGGCTGCCTCGAACTCAGCATTCAACGTGTCCATCACCTGGGTCTCGACATCCCGGTAGAACTGATCCCAGACAATCAATGTAACCGTCTCGGGAGCAGTTGTTAAGGTCACGTCAGGGGCTGTGGTTGCGGGCGCTTCTGTAACCGGAGTTTGTGTGGCTGCCGGTGCACAGGCTGTCAAAACCATAGCTGCCAGCACCATGAAAGAAATGAATTTCCAAATATTTTTCATCTGATCTCTCCTCATATGTAAATACTTTTAATGATATTTTGAACTGCCTTAAAAGTATATCATAAGGGTGTTAAGCGATTTACTTTCTGCTTGAATACCAATGCGGCTCAAATTTTTCCCTGCTCGTTTAAAAACGGGATTCAGAGGTGGTTGAGACCATAAGTAAACATGGGGGTATCAATAATTGAACTTCGCTTCGCTCGATACGCTCGGTGTCGATGACTATTTAGGGCATCGCCTGGGCAGATGGGGAGTGGAGATAGGTTCCCATGCAGCTTTGCATAAAGAAGGCGCCCCCGCCGGGGCCACCCCTGGTTTTGGATCCGGGCTTTGCCCGAACTGCCGTGATTTTCAGCGGATCGAACTTCTCAATCAAATACCGATCGGTACTACGCACAACCGTCTGATCCGAAGTTCATGCGGGATAGCCTTCTTGAGGGCAACGTATCACTGGCGATTCTCAAAGTGAATCCCAATCCCGTCATCGATGATGAGAGTCGTTAAACTATAGATTTCTCGGATATAAATTTATCGAGACAAGTAATAATAGCTCATGAGTTTATCAGATATCTTTCATATAAGATCTTAGCTAGATCATAGTTTATTCGCTAGTGGAGTTGGTGTATTTTGTTGATATGGGAGGATTCGTAATGTGGTATATCGTATCGAGCACGACAATACCTGAACTAAGTCATGGTTTTATAGAATTGTCATGTGACTATATGAACGGACATCAACTTATAATATTAAGGTTGTAATAGCCAGTTTATGCCAAGTCCATAGCCAATATCTACATCAATGTTCCTAGATAGCATTATACGTATATCAGATGGAAATTGATAAATATTCATCAGTTCGCCTGTTTCGTTATTTATAATCGCGATTTGTAGTATAGATGACAAATTGAAATCAAATTTTGAAGCATATTCTTGGTAGTTGCTCTGAAAATCTGTTGACATTCCAGATTCCTGCCATATATTTTGTGCTATTTCTCTACCTCCATCGGTGTAAATCACAGTGATAAGACTGCTACGGTCAGGTGACCACCCGAGCAGCCAAAGCAACGAGGTACCCAGGTTTTTCTGCGATAAATCGTCTATATTGAATAAAAATGCATCATCTGGTCCCCAACCTTGGAAGCCTTGAATTAATAGCCATTTCCCGTCTGGGGATATTGTCGTATGATGACCACTCCACCCCCAAGGCGTAGTACAGATTGAATGAGGAGTTGTTGTTCCTTTGAGGTAAATATAATAAAAATGACCACAATCATTATTATGAAAGTCGGGATTGCTCATATAGGCACCAATTTCAGGGATATACCAGATGCCCCACCTGTGCTCAACATATACGGGTTGCTCCAAAACTTTTTTTGATTTAGTGAGCGGGTCATATCTTATGATTTGATCATCCTGATAGAATAATTCATTTCCCTCTGGTGACCAGCCCAAAAGACTCCGAATTTGAGAAATATCCGCTAGCTTAATCACATTTCCGTCTGAAGTATCTGCTATAAAAACAGCCCCTTGACAACCATTCCTGCACGCTGCTAATTCATAAGCAACTAGTGGTCCGTCATAAGAAGACCACATTATTTGTGTGACAGCTGAACCGTCTGGGATCGCCTGTAAGACGGTAATCTCCCCAGAACTTACATCCAATAACCTGACTTCGTCTGCCTGACTGGCACCTGTGCTGAATAAAATCTTGCTCCCGTCAGGCGACCAGGCGATCGAAATTCCTCCGCCTCCTATCCAGTCAAAAGGGCTTTGCCACTCCAGTGATGGTCCTTGCTCATATGAAATTGGAACAACAGCTGTGTATTCATTTGTGTCCAAATTTCCTAAATAAAGCGAATAGTTCCCTTGGTCATCCATACCAATAAAAGCGATTTGCAGATTTCCACCTCCAATCGGAGTTGCTGTTGGAGTGTGTGTATCTGTCGAGGTAGGTGTGAAAGCTCGTGTCGGTGTAACAGTGGAAGTCGGTGTTATTGTAGTAGTTGCAGTTGGCGAGATAGTCGCAGTCCATAACGCCGCGATTATATTCTCAGCAGTCGCAGTTGGTGATGCAATATTGCATGACACAAGTAAGATACATATGATCGAGGTAAATAGATATATCCTACGCATTCACCCCTCCCTATTATATGGGAATCCCCCCAAACATTTGTCTAAACAATACTATAGCACTTTTGTGGGTTAATATCAATAACTTGGGGAAAGTAATATTTATCATGCTGATTATCATCTGCATATGAAACTGGCCTCCAGGGCGATTTGGAGACCGGGCTATTTTTTTCACCAGGAATAATCCTGGGAGCATTCTGATTGTGCTTTAATTGTGCTTTAATTCGGTCTTCTGGGAAAAAAATTCTGGAATCAGCTCAATTTTATCGAGTAAAATTGGCGCCCCCAGCGGGGCTACCTGTCGTGTTCTTCGACGGATCGAACCCACAACCGTCTGATCCGAAGAAGGATGCTCTACCTATTGGGTAGAAATTAATGTTGGGTTTCGGTCGGAAGAGTGCCCCTATCTACCCAGCCTACAATGGACTGGAGCGGGGAAGATGGATTACTGTCAGCTTCAGCGAGATGGCATATGGAACTTCAGCTTTATACGAATACGAATCGGTGGTATGGCGCAATATTCGGCGGGCCATAGCTGGCATAGAGCGCTGGCTCGTTCCCGAGAACCATGATCGTCGAGGCAAAGGTGAACATTCCTAATTTGGTAAATAACTCGTCTGCGCCTTTAGAACCACAGATTGGGTGCTCTTTTGAATCCTTAGAGGTCAGGATCTCTTTGATTTGCTCCAAGCGCATGCCCTGGGATGAATGGACCAGTTGTTGCTCCATGCTCTGGTAACGTGTGGTGCTGTTAGGGAGGAACAGATTATTTTCAGCTTTGTACCACGGGTTGTAGTCGTTATTTGCCAGGGGGTGGTTGGTGTGCCAGACGACATTGGGCGGTTCTGTGGGTTCGAACTGGATGATCTGGTTAGCTGAGCATTCCAGATCGAACACTCCACCAATCCCTCCAACAATATAGTTTTGCCCGGATGCATGGCGAATAGTTTGTAAAAACGTCACCGCCTCCTGCACGGTTCGCTGCTGCAAAACGCCTCGGACGACGCAGGCTACCGGGAGACCATCACTACAACCGCGGAGTGGCGTCAAGGCATTGCAGCAAATACCGATGGAATGGTTGTTCATTCCATTGAAACCGATCAATCCGGCTGTGCTGAGGACAAACAACTCAAGATCGGAATCAGCGTACTTGATTTGCAGCAAGACCTGGAATCCGTCCCGATACGACTCAACATCGATGTTCTGAGCCACATAGGCTGGCTCGGAGCCTTGAGCGGAAAAACCCAGGCTGCTGCAGTGCTCTTTAAAAATCACGTCCTCGTTACTCCACATCTCGTCTAAGAGTTGAAAAGCCAGCATGGTCTCCCAAGATATATCAGCTCCAGCAGCGATGCCCCGAACCTCATCTAACAAATCAGGCGTCCAGCGCTCAATGGCCGGGATAAAGTTGGTACCATTGACAAACCGGTGTACAACCTCATCAGCATCCACCTGATATATATGAACCATTTCATCCTTCCACCGGTTGATTACCTCGAGGATCTGGCTGCGGAGCGTCTCGCCGTGTATTAAGCCACGCTCAAATGGAGTCCCCTGGAGGAGCAAGGGTTGGTGTATTTTCGAATTTTGAGTTATTTTGTTTCTTGTATATAGCCCCATCATTTACCTCCTTAGATCATTTGCCTATAATCAGCGATTACTCATATACTCATTTCATTCAGCAGACACAAGACTTCTTGCTAATGAAGACTATCAAGCGTAATTAACTAAAGCACCATCATTGAACAACAAGCCACCTTGCGGCATAATGGCTATATATCAGCCTTATAAATATTATACATCGAGGCTGGCATGCTATCACCGAAAAGAACTTCTTGACCTGGTAGGGGACTAATAGTTGTTGAACGATTATGTAAGTAGATCGTGGAAGGTATTAAATTACTTTGAGCCAACTCATTTGAAAGCCGGTTATAAAGAGGGGGTAAGAAATCGATAAGTGAACATAGGGGTATCAACAATTATACTTTCCCCAAGTATAGACGACCCGATAAGGCACCGCCTGGGCACCTGAGAGGTGGGACGAAGCAATCGTGCAGCTTTTTTCTTTATTGATTTTTATGAGATCGGTATTTCTACACAAGGTCATTTTGCGAAGTTATTAATGGCGCTAAAATGGCGCTAAAATGTTTGCTTGCTTATCCAAATATGGCTATATGTGGTGGTTTACCAATCAATATCCCCCATATATAGGCGCCCCCGGCGGGATTCGAACCCACAACCGTCTGATCCGAAGTCCTAAAACTAGTGATCCACCGCTTGTTTATTTTTTATCGTCCAAAGTATCCAATTTATGCGGCAAAATATCTCCAGAATGTCTTTTAAATCCACTGCATAACAACACATCTGTGTCACAACTGTATCGGATTATTATCAACGGGGGTAGGCAGCCTGCAGCCCTGTTCAGAGCGAGGAAACCCAAGTAAAAATCAGCCTAAATCCTTGGTTTTCAAGGCAAAGACCCCTTCTCGCCTTATCTATAATGGTCCTTTAAATCCGCTCATGTCACTGTGCCGTTTCAGGTCCTGATATGTCTGGATTTGACATAATAAGATCAAATAGATACAGCTGGTAAATTCGAACTTGGGTGAATTATGGTAAAATTTTTTTTAGCGACTATCTAATAACGTGTGTGAATACTATTCTTGACTGATTGTAACTGCCAGGCAAGATTATCTTTTTACTGATGTGAGGGTATTTAACAGAAGTAAAACCGGTAGATAATATGGATTATCAATCTACATTCCCGACATTAAAGCTTCATCGGCCGCACGTCATCTCAGGATCGATCGATCGACCACGATTATTGGAGAAACTTGACCAGGTTCTCAACAAGCCTCTTGCTCTTATCTCTGCACCAGCTGGGTTTGGCAAGACCATCCTGTTGACCCAGTGGTTGGAACATTGCCAGCTACCTAATGCCTGGCTACAGGGAGACGAAAGTGTCCAGGATGTTCCCCTGTTTATGTCAGGAATCGTTGCCACGCTTCGTCAGCTCTTCCCTGGGTGTTTACAGAAAACTGATCATTTATTATCTGCTCATTCTCCTGTTCCAACAACCGTCTGGACAAGTTCGTTGATGAGTGACCTGGAGCAATTGGAGAATACGCCCTTTGTCTTATCGATAGACGATTATCATCTATACAACATTCCCGCCATTGATATGATCCTTTCCGAACTGCTGCAATATGAAGCTCAACCAATGCACCTGATCCTGGCTGCCAGGAGAAATCCGCCGATTTCATTCTCGCGGCTAAAGGTCAAGAACATGGTTGTGGAGATCGGAACGGCTGATTTGCGCTTTACTGATGCTGAAGCTCGTGCTTATTTTAGCCTGAATGTTGATGTTCCTATAAATGCTGATGTTATATCCAAACTTGAAGAGAAAACTGAAGGTTGGGCTGCTGGCCTGGCCCTGGCAGCCATCAGCTTGAGGAAAAATGTGCAGCCTGAGCAGCTGCTTGCACAATTGGATGAAGCAGATAGGCAGGTGAGTGATTACCTGTTAGACCAGGTATTTAATAACCAGACGCGCGAGATCCAGGACTTCCTGCTCATGACTGCTACCTTTGACCAGTTTAACGCTTCCATGCTGCATGAGGTATTTGACACTAATCAAAGCGAAGCATACATCCAGACACTGCTTGAAAAAATTGAATCATCCGGGATTTTCTTGGTTCCTATCGACCACCAACGTATCTACTTCCGATACCACCATCTGTTTCGCCAGCTGCTTCTATCACGCCAGCGCACAGCCTTCTCGCATGAGCATGTTGCTCTGATTCACCGGCGGGCGTCCGAATGGCTGATTCGCCAGGGTTTACTGGACGCTGCGCTACACCACTTGATCGTATTACAGGATTGGAACAAAGCAGCACAGCTGGTAGAGAGCCAGTTTGGTGATCTGCTCAACGTCGAGGATTCCGAAGGTATCAAACGTCGCCTGGCAATATTTCCGGAAAATATCATCGCTTCCCGCCCCGTGCTTTTATTGATGCAGGCCTGGTCCGCCCATTTCGGCTTGCGTCTGGCGGTGATACGCTCACTAATCGACAGGATCCAGGTCATGCTGGATGCTGCTCTGCTGCAGGATGGAAGCACTGTAAACGATGTGTCTTTGCCCGGTTTTGAAGTTATCCCGCACCAGCTCGTCCAAGCGCATATTTGGATGTTGAACAGCGTCTTATTCTATATGACTAACCAGGGCAGTAAGGCCATCCCGCTTACCCGACAAGCATTTAACGCCCTGCCCGAAACCTGGCTGTTTGCGCGCGGTAACGCCATGGTTTACCTCGGCTTAGCCATGACCATGGAAGGCCAGTACGAACAGATGGTTGAGTCTTTTACCAGGGAATATGATAGCTTGCACAAACAACGTACAACGTACGGCAAGAGGTTGTTGTTCAGTCTCGCGGTCAGCCACTTATTACAAGGACAGCTGGAGCTCTGCCGGCAAACTTCTGAAGTCCTGGTAAGCAATGCGAAGGCGCTTAACCTGTTAATTATGTTGGGATGGGGCTATTACCTGCTGGGACGGGTCTACCAGGAATGGAACCAGCTTGAGCTGGCAGCCAGATATTATAAGCTAGTGATCGATATCGGTTTTAACACGAACCTATTCTGTTCAGTAGAGTCCATTGGAGGCTATATATTTGTGCTGGAAGCCATGGGCCAGCACGAGCTTGCCCGGCAATCGCTCCATTCTCTCAAAGATCTTTTCAGCGAGCAAATGGAAGCTACACCTGCACCAATGAACGCACTGGTGGCATGGTTAGACTTGCAGGGCGGCAAGCGTATGGAAGCTCGTCGTTGGGCAGAATCATTCAATTTTCCCATCGCACAGCAAGCGATTGTCTGGCAGCACATCCCTCAATTTTACAAAGCAAAGATCCTGATGCAGTTAAACCAACCAGAAACCATGCAAGAGATCGGTCGGTTCCTGGATGAAGTAGAGAATCTATCTGCACGAACGCACAATACCTTTACATTGATCCGCTCTCTGGTAATGCGTGCTACCTGGCTTGTCAGGCAAGGAAAACGTGCTGCTGCACTGAATAGCCTGGAGCGTGCGCTGCGACTTGGTCAACCGGGTGGATTTATCCATTCATTTGTCAAGCAGGGGCCAGAGATGCTTGGGCTGCTACATGAGTTATCTCCGAGCTTAAAAAATGATGCAGGTTTACGCGAGTACATCGCTTTAATCATTGATGGTTATGTATCTCCCGAAGGTTCCCCTACAGAGCCTGCCAATCTGAGCCCAATCCATACATTGCTCACCAGGCGTGAGCTGGATGTCCTCGAACTGTTGTCGGACCGGTTGAGCATCAATGAAATCTCCTCCAGGCTTTGTATATCTCCGAGCACAGTCCAGCAGCATACCCACCACATTTATCGCAAATTGAATGTCATCAACAAGCGCCAGGCTGTCGCCAGCGCTGAAATGCTTGGAATCCTCTCCCGACGCCCGTAGGTGAACTTTTTCCTCTCCAGCTTAAAAATAAATAAAAAATAGATAAATTTATTGCATGACTGGTTGGTTGGAACCAGCTATTCTTGGGTTACCCCGAAAAAAGAGGAGCCCATGGCTGAGGAGATCAATCACCGTTATCCATTCGATCGACCGGGTTATTACCAGATACGAATCCAGGGTAACCTGAGGAAATCCTGGCACGAATACTTGCATGGTTTAACTATCACGTCCACTGCATGGGGACGTTATCCCCAGGTAACAATGATCTGCGGCTGGTTGGCAGATCAGGCTGCACTGGGAGGTCTACTTGAGCTGCTGAACAACCTCGGCGTTGTCATCCTGACTGTGGAGCGGATTGAAGAAGATGAAACGATCCACTGAGAACGGCGTTGAAAGGTAGCTTCCCATTGAATCTATCTTCCGCCCTGCCTGATCGGCCATCCGCTGCTCCACCAGCTTTCCACTTGCTGGCAAAACCCACTGGCGCGACCTGTAACCTCGATTGCGCCTACTGTTTTTTCCTGGATAAAGAAGCACTCTATCCCGGTAGCCAATTCCGTATGAGTGATACGCTGCTAGAGCAATACATTCGCCAGCTCATCGAATCGCACCAGGCAGATGTGGTGAACATCGCCTGGCAGGGCGGGGAGCCAACGCTGATGGGGTTAGACTTTTATCGGAAAGCGCTGGTGCTGGCTGAGAAATATCGCCGTCCAGGGATGAGTTTTCTCCATAGCATGCAAACTAACGGCACGCTCCTGGACAATGAATGGGCGGCGTTTTTTAAGGAACACGATTTCTTGATTGGCATCAGCCTGGATGGACCAGCCTGGCTGCACAACGCTTATCGCCTGGATAAAGGCGGGCGACCCACTTTCGAACGAGTGATGCGAGGTGTTCGACTTTTACAGAAACACTCGGTCGAGTTCAATGTGCTGACCACGGTCAACCGGCTCAATGGGGATTATCCGCTAGAGGTATATCACTTCCTGCGCGATGAGGTTGGCACACACTGGATCCAGTTCATCCCGGTCGTGGAGAGGATAAATTCTATCGGTCTGACCCTTTACCAGGAGGGGACGACCGTTTCCGAACGCTCTGTACTGCCAGAGCAGTTTGGTCATTTTCTTTCCACCATCTTTGATGAGTGGGTGCGGCATGATGTTGGGAACATCTTCGTTCAGAGCTTTGAAGCTACTTTGCGCAATTGGCTGAGCCTGCCATCTTCTGGCATGTGCGTGTTCAACGAAACCTGTGGAGCTGGCCCCGCGTTGGAACATAATGGTGACCTGTATGCCTGCGATCACTTCGTTGAGCCGAATTACCTGCTCGGGAATATCGAACATACCCCCATGCTCGAGCTGATGGGCTCGCTAAAACAGGTGAAGTTTGGCCTGGATAAGCGCAGCACTTTACCGCAGGCATGTCAGTCTTGCGATGTACGCTTTGCCTGCCACGGTGAGTGTCCCAAGAACCGTTTCCTGGTTGCCCCAAACGGTGAACCAGGCCTCAACTACCTGTGCGCTGGATTGATGAAATTTTTCCACCATGCTGACTTTCCAATGAAGATCATGGCTGGTCTGATCCGGCGTGGTCGCGAAGCGAGGGAGGTGATGGAGGTCCTTGAGCGAACGTATAGTGGCGTGCACCGCCTGGATCCCTGCCCATGTGGCAGCGGGCTAAAGTTCAGGTTGTGCCATGGCAGGGTGGCATCTCATGCGCCAATCAGTCCACCTCCGCCTTTGCAATCCAGGACAAGGACCCAGATATCTGAAAATAAAAGTATTACCAGGCTGCACAACCAAGCACGATTGACTCAACCTCTCGAGACATTCTCAAATACTGATCAGGAAGGAACATAATAATGCCAAACGGAAAACCTAATATTCTAGTCATATGGGGTGATGATATCGGGATCACCAACCTGAGCTGTTACAGCGATGGTCTGATGGGTTACCGCACTCCAAATATCGACCGAATTGCCGATCAGGGCATGCGCTTCACCGACTCCTATGGGCAGCAAAGCTGCACTGCTGGGCGAGCAGCTTTTATTACTGGGCAAAACCCCTACCGTACCGGGCTTACCAAAGTGGGCATGCCGGGTGTGGACATCGGTCTGCAGGCCGAAGACGCCACGATCGCAGAGCTGCTCAAACCGTTAGGATATGCCACTGGCCAGTTCGGTAAGAACCATTTTGGCGATCTGAACAAGTACCTGCCCACTGCGCATGGATTCGACGAGTTCTTAGGAAATTTATATCACTTGAACGCTGAAGAAGAGCCTGAAAACGTGGATTATCCGCCTGAAGAGGATTTTCCTAACTTCAAAAAAATCTTTGGTCCACGTGGCGTGATTCATTCCTGGGCAACCGATTTTGATGATCCCACCGAGCAGCCGCGCTGGGGTCGCGTGGGCAAGCAAAAGATTGTTGATACTGGTCCGTTAACCAAAAAACGTATGCAGACTTGCGACACGGAGTTCGTCGCTGCCGCCCAGGACTTTATCCAGCGCGCTCATACCAACGACCAGCCGTTCTTCGTCTGGCTCAACACCACCTGGATGCACTTCCGCGTCCATCCACCCGATGAGATCCTCGGGCAGGCGGGTCGCTGGCAGTCTTTCTACCATGATGCCATGGTCGAGCACGATAAGCATGTCGGTCAGATGCTGGATCTCCTGGACGAGCTGGGAATTGCTGAAGATACGATTGTGGTGTATTCCACCGACAATGGCCCGCACATGAACACCTGGCCAGATGGAGCCATGACTCCCTTCCGCAACGAGAAGAACTCAAACTGGGAAGGCGCCTTCCGCGTGCCTGAGCTGATCCGCTGGCCGGGAAAGATCAAAGCCGGTACAGTTTCCAATGAGATTATCAGCCATACCGACTGGCTGCCGACGCTTGTGGCTGCAGCAGGTGATCCGGACATCGCTGAAAAGCTGAAGAAAGGGTATCAGGTTGGCGAGAAATATTTCAAACTATACATTGATGGTGAAAATTTCCTGCCTTACTTTACGGGTAAGATGGACAAAGGTCCGCGACCAGGCATCATCTATTTCTCAGATGATGGCGACCTGGTGGCGTTACGCTACGATAATTGGAAGGTCGTTTTCGCAGAACAGCGTGTCCAGGGTACAGTGCTCATCTGGGCAGAGCCATTTGTGTTTTTACGCTTCCCCAAGATCTTTAACCTACGTACCGATCCCTTCGAACGAGCTGACATCACCTCGAATACCTATTGGGACTGGATGATCGACCATGCCTATATTATGTACGCAGCCCAGTTCCTTGTCAGGCAGTTCCTGGACACCTTTAAAGAGTACCCAGCGCGCATGAAGCCCGCCAGCTTCAGCATAGATCAAGCTTTAAACAGGCTTGAGCAGGCGATGCACAGTAACTAGTGTTATTTCGATGAGGCTAAACAAAATGACTCTACAAGAATACAAACCCGGAACATCTTTTCCCGGCGTAATTGGCAGAACAGTATCCGAATCATCACCGGCCTGGCCTCAACCTGTGCGGGCCAAAAAAGGCGCGCCTAATGTGATCTTCTTCATTCTGGATGATGTCGGTTATGGCCAGATGTCAGCCTTTGGCGGCTTGGTTAACACTCCTAATCTTGACCGGCTGGTGCAGAATGGCCTGCGCTATACCAACATGCACACCACCGCCCTGTGCTCTCCGACCCGTGCTTGCGTTCTCACCGGGCGCAACCACCATTCCAACGGCGTAGCAAGCATCATGGAATTCGCCACCGGCTTCCCGGGCTACGATGGCCGCATGCCCTTCCAAAACAGTATGCTCTCCGAGATGCTGCTGGAGCACGGCTATAACACCTTCTGCACCGGCAAATGGCACCTTGCACCCGCGGAGGAGAGCACCCCGGCGGGTCCATACCATCGCTGGCCGTTGGGGCGCGGCTTTGAACGCTTTTACGGCTTCATGGGCGGCGAAACCAACCAGTGGTTCCCCGACCTGATCTATGATAACCACTCCATCCCCCAACCAAAAACGGTTGAAGAAGGCTACCATTTGGACAAAGACCTGGTCGATCATGCCATCCAGTTCATCCTGGATGCCCATGTGATTGCGCCCGACAAGCCTTTCTTCCTCTACCACGCGCCTGGCGCGGCACATGCCCCCCACCAGGTGGCACCAGAGTGGATTGAAAAATACAAAGGCAAGTTTGATATGGGTTGGGATAAGTACCGTGAGGTGGTTTTTGCTCGCCAGAAAGAGCTGGGGATCTTTCCTGCCGATGCCGAGTTATCGCCTCATGACCCCGACGTGCCCGAGTGGGACACGCTCAGTGACCAGCAGAAGAAACTGTACGCGCATTTCATGGAGGTCTTTGCCGGTTTCCTGGAGCACTGTGACCAGCAGTTTGGTCGTCTCCTGGATACGCTGGAGGAGATTGGCGAGCTTGATAATACTATCATCATGATGCTCCCGGACAATGGAGCCAGCTCGGAAGGCGGTGTGAACGGCGCTTTTAATGAAATGAGCACCTTCAACTATTACTATGAAACCGTCGATGATATCCTGCCGCGCATGGATCAATTAGGCAGTCCAACCTCCTACAATCATTATCCCTGGGGCTGGTCCTGGGCTGGCAACACCCCCTTCCGTCGCTGGAAGAAAGAAGTCTATCGCGGCGGCTGCACCGATAATTTGATTGTCCACTGGCCTGCCGGCATCCAGGCCAAAGGCGAGAACCGCGGCCAATACGCCCATGCCATCGACATGGTACCCACGATCCTGGAGGCTCTTGGGATTACGCCGCCCGAAGATATTCGCGGCGTGGCCCAATCGCCGATTGAGGGAATCAGCTTTGCCCATACCTTCAACGACGCCAAAGCGGCCACAAAACACCACACCCAGTATTTTGAGATGTTTGCCACGCGTGCCATCGACCATGACGGCTGGCGAGCCGTCTGTGGCTTCCCAGGCCCCAGCTACATGGAAGGCGCAGAAAAAGGTCTTCATCTGGGAGATGAGATCACACCCGCTGTGCTGGACGAGCTGGATGCCAACGGCTGGGAGCTTTACCACGTTTCCAAAGACCCTGCCGAGGTTCACAACCTGGCTGGCAAGATGCCGGGGAAGCGCGCAGAAATGATTGCTCGCTGGTATGCGGAAGCTGGTAAATACCAGGTGATGCCGTTGGATGGTACCCTCTTCCAAAGGATCCTTGCTGAACGTCCCCAGATGACATTACCGAGGAACCAATACACCTTCTATCCGGATCTGTCGCCGGTTCATCCAAGCGTGGCGCCGATGGTTTTTAACCGGCCACACAGCATCACTGCCGAGGTGGTCATTCCTGCGGGCGGTGCGGAGGGCGTACTCCTGGCGCAGGGTGGTGTATCTGGTGGATATGTTCTTTACATTCGAGATCATAAGCTTATCTACGTGTACAACTATATGGGACTAAAGGAATTTGCCGTAACTTCTACGGTTGATGTGCCAGAGGGCGAATGTAGCCTGCGTTACGAATTCGAACCAACTGGTGCACCAAAAGTCCGCGAAGGCAAGGGAACGCCAGGACGCGGCCAGCTTTATATCAACGGCGAGCTGGTCGGTCTTTGCGATTTCCCCGTCACCGTGCCAATTGCCTTCGGTATCGAAGGCTTGAGCTGCGGCTACGATTTTGGGGAGGCTGTCACTCACCAATACACGGCTCCCTTTCGGTTTACCGGAAAGATTAAGAAAGTCGTCACCGATATGTCGGGCGACCTGATCGTGGATGACGATGCAAAAGTGCGCATGTTAATGGCGCAGCAGTAAGTATCCAATTTGAAGATTAATAAAGGAGAGTTAACTATGTCATTAAAAGAATACAAG
>PQAL01000015.1 GCA_003105035.1 Anaerolineales bacterium
ATTCCGTAATCCCCAGCACCCTGCCCCGCTTTTCATACGGCACCCGGTCGCCCAGGTAAGCTTGCATCGAGGGCACAAAAATCAGGTAACCGATCATGCCCAGGCTGAGTGATATGAAGAAAGCAATAAATGTTGGCCAGAAAACCAGCAGGCAGATGGTGGCAGTGAAAATGATCGTACCGATCAACATCCCAGCTTTGCGGCCCCGGCTGTCTGCAACAGAGGCCAGGATTGGGCTGATTAGACCCATCAGTGAGCGTGCCGAGATTGCGTACGACATCGTGCGCAGGTCAACTCCAAAACCCTTGGCAAACACAGACAGGAATGGGTAGATCATCCGGTAAAAGGTGTTAAACACTGTCCGGACGATGACGAAGATCGTCAGTTGAAAATTCAGCTTATCCCTGAGGACAGGCGCAACACTATACTCGGTCTGATTCACGCAGGTACCACCATCGGGCTACTTGCCAGGCAGCAAAAAATATCAGCACGACTAAACCAAAAAAGAAAATCTGGATTCGCCAGGCATCACTATTTAAGATTGGAGAGGCCGGGTGCATTACATTTTCGGTTCCTCGGATGGCTGCTGTCAATGCCACAAAGTAGATAATGTTAAACGCAGAAGTCAGCTTAGGTCTGTCTGCCAGGTACAACCTTGCCTGCAAGAGGATACCGGTGATTGTGAAAACCAGTGCCAGCTTCCAACGCGGCTCGGCCAGATACAAGCCATTCCAATTCGACTGCATTGCCCATAAGGATAAAGGTATATAGGTGATCCAGAAGATCAAACCCGTCAGACCAAAAGCTTTCGACCAGTGATGAAAGGCGAGGCGCCGGGTAATCAACCCTAACATGCCAAAAATTGCCGATAACAGGAATCCCGACAATGATACCCACACCCAGGCTCCATGCAGGTAAACCACGCGGATATGAGTACCCAGGCTGTGTTCAGCAGGTCCAAAATTGACCAGGATGATGATCGCCAGGCAGGTAAGGAGAAAAAGTAAACCCCTAACGAATGGAGATTTTATGATCCGTTTGGGTTTGTTATTTTGCATAAGCTACCTGTAAGACACCGATAATTTACTTTGTGGTCAGCTGGCTGCCTGCTGACAATCTCCCTCTGCCAATGGCAGCCAGACACAGAACGTGGTTCCTTTACCAACCACCGAATTCACCTCAATCCGGCCACCATGATTGCGAACGATCCAGTAAGCAATCGATAAGCCCAACCCGAATCCCTTACCATCTTTTTGGCGGGTGCGTGATTTCTCGCCGCGGTAAAAACGTTCGAAAATATGGGGTAGATCTTCAGCTGGGATACCCGGACCATTGTCGGTCACCGTGAGCTGTGCCCGGTCTGTAACCTTCCCCAGGCCCACCACTACCTCACCACCTTTGGGCGTGTAGTTAATTGAATTCCCCACCAGGTTCACAATCACCTGTTTCAGTCGGTCGCGGTCTCCGCACACCAGGACCTGGTCGATATCCCCCAGGCTTAGTTGGATGCGGTCGCGGGTCAAGACCTGCATTTGATTCAATACTTCGAGCAGGAGTGTATCCAGCTCCACCACCTCATGAGCCAGGGGGATTTTGCCAGATTCAGCTTGCGCCAGTAAAAGCAGGTCGCCCACCATGCGAGTGAGTCGGTCGACCTCATCTTCTATGGTCACCAACGATTCTTCATCAAATTCTTTAATCTTGCGCATCAAGCCCACATTGCCTTTGATGACTGTGAGCGGCGTCCGTAGCTCGTGACCCACATCTGCCAGAAAGCGTCTTTGTGTGGAAAACAGGTTTTCCAGGCGGCTCAACGTTTGGTTGAAAGCTGTTACCAGCTGTCCGACTTCGTCCTTCTTCGAACCTGAGTATGGGATCCTGCGTGAGAGATCATCGGCGCTGGTGATCTGCAGAGCAGACTTGGTGACATTATCCAGAGCCCGCAGTGCCTGGTGACTACTATACCAGGCAGCCAGGCTGGCTGCCACGATGGCAATGGCCGTGCCTATAATCAATACTTCGAGCAAGGTATCCTGTGTGGCATTAACCACATCCATGCGTATGCCAACCTGCAAAACGCCTTCCAACCGGTTGCCTTTCCCGGCTACTAGCGGAACGGTCAAAACGCGCATCCTTGATCCGTTTTGATTAACATCCCGGAACACAGGGGTCGGGCTATACAGACCGATCGAATCGAGCGGCGAATTGAGGATACGTAGATTCTGAGATTTCTGGATTAAGTGATTACCCCGACCCCATAGCTGTACGTAGATGTCATCCGGCAGATCGAGCTGCGACAGGGTTACTTGCAAGGCCCCATCACTGTCAAGTTGGGTGTTGATGTAGACGTTCTCAGCCCTGATTCGCAGGGAATCATCCAATTGATGGACCACCGTTAAGCTCACCGAATAATAAACGGCGATTCCAAACAACAGTAATATACCCCCTACTATGGATGTGTATAGTAAGGTGAGCCGGCTACGTAGGGACATGAAATTAATTTACGATGGTTCGCGTAAAACGTACCCCATACCACGCACAGTATGCAGCAGGCGCTGTTCCCCTTGAACCTCAAGTTTTTGGCGCAAATAGCGAATATAGACCTCAATGATGTTGCTCTCACCACCGAAGTCATATCCCCACACGCGGTCAAAGATCATCTCCCTGGTTAAAACCTGGCGTGGGTGGCGCAGGAACAGCTCCAATAGCTCATATTCTTTGGCAGTAAGTGAGATCACCCGATCACCACGCGATGCCTGGCGGGTGCCAGTATCGAGGATCAGGTCGGCAAATCGTAGAACTTGGGGCCGGCTGGGTTGGGCACGGCGTAATAAGGCACGAATGCGAGCCAGGAGCTCATCCAAATTGAATGGCTTGACCATATAGTCGTCTGCCCCAACATCCAACCCCATCACCCGGTCATTGACCGAATCTTTGGCAGTCAGGATCAGGATGGGCACCGGACCACCGGCTCGTAAGCGCCTGCATACTTCAAGGCCATCGATTCCTGGAAGCATGATGTCCAGGACGACCAGGTCTGGAGGATTGTCGCGCGCTGAAGCCAGACCCGAATGCCCGTCGATAGCAGTGTCCACCTGATAACCTTCATAGGCCAGGCCGCGGCGCAAGAACCGAAGGATGGCCTCATCGTCTTCAATTATTAGAATTCGTGCGCTCATAAGCCCTCCGTGATTAAACTATACCACAGGGCGACTAAAAAAACAAAACGAGATTAATAAGATCCCGGAGGCAATAGCTTCCGGGATCTCTTTTACATTTACTGAACTTCAATTACAGCACCTGCAGCTTCCAATTTTGCCTTGGCATCCGTAGCAGCTTCCTTGCTGACGGCCTCGAGCACATTGGAACCAGCGGTTTCTGCGACGTCCTTGGCTTCTTTCAGCCCCAGGTTGGTGAGCTGGCGAATGACCTTGATGACTTCAATCTTCTTGGCACCCGCATCTTTAATCACCACGTTGAACTCAGTCTTTTCTTCAACGGGCTCGGGAGCAGGACCAGCTGCAGCAGCAGCGCCAGCAGCGACTGCAACTGGGGCAGCGGCGGAAACGCCCCACTTCTCTTCCAATTTTTTAACAAGCTCAGCAGCTTCAATAACGGTGAGGGCGCTCAGTTCCTCAACCAGTTTAGTAATGTCAGACATTTTATAAACTCCTTCTTCTCTTATTAATGATTATTTTTTGCTTAGTATATTTTTACTAATTATGATGAATGTGCATTCCATGATGGTTGGCATCAGGCTGGCGTTGCTTCAGGTTCCGCATGGGCCTTGATAACCGCTGCGATCATTCTGCCTGGCTCAGCCAGTGTCCGGACAAGCTTGCTGGCTGGAGCGAGCAAGGTACCCAACAACTGGGCGCGCACCACCGGCAACGGCGGTAGATCTGCCAATGCCTTTACGCCCTCAGGCGTAAGTAGCTGCTTTTCCAGGAAGCCGCCTTTGATCTTTAAAAACTCCGAGCTTTTTGCAAATTCGGTCACTGCTTTTACAGTTGCGGGAGCATCTGCAAAGGCAAAGATGATCGCGGTGCTGCCTTCCAAGTGCGCTGACGGAACAGGGTATCCGGCTTGCTCGAAAGCCTTCTTTGCCAGAGTGTTTTTAATGATGTGGAACTCACCACCATTATCGCGCACCTTTGCCCGCAGGCCATCGATGTCCTTCATGGTCAAACCCACGTACTGGGTCATCACCAAAGCTTTGCTTTGCTGCAGCCATTCGCTGTATTGGGTAATTAATGCGTTCTTGCGTTCCTTCGTTATAGCCAAGGTTATTTCACCTCCTTTCCAAATTAAAAGTCCTTGCCTCGCAACCAGTGCCTGGCAAAGACTCTCCGTCCATCACATTACCAACCCGCCTCAGGCGGATAATTTCCATCTGGAGATATCTTCACCTCGGCAGGGAATTAAGCGTACCTTCCGCACCTGCTGTCTTTGGCGAAGCTTATTTTATATCGTAACTATACCATAATCCTTTATTCTGCGACCGCCATGCTTTGAGCTTCCATCGGGTCTAATTTAATGCCAGGACCCATGGTGGATGTTAGCGTGATACGCTTGATAAAAGTACCCTTCACGCTTGCAGGGCGAGCTTTCTTGATGGCTTCCATGAGGGCTGCCAGGTTTTCGTACAGCTGCTTCTCATCAAAGGAGGCTTTTCCAATAGGGATATGCAGGTTGGCGGTCTTATCCACTCTGAACTCAACACGGCCGGCTTTCGATTCATTGATCACTCGCGGCAGGTCTTCCGCAGGTACTACCGTGCCAGCTTTCGGGTTGGGCATCAAGCCACGCGGGCCAAGCACACGGCCCAAACGGCCGACCTTACCCATCAGGTCAGGGGTGGCGATGGCGACATCAAACTCAGTCCAACCGCCTTGGATCTTGGCGATGGTCTCGTCATCGTCAGCCACGACATCAGCACCGGCTTCACGTGCCAGGGCTGCCCCTTCACCTTGGGCAAACACCAGTACCCTGACGGCCTTGCCCAGCCCATGTGGGAGCACGACCACATCACGAACCTGCTGGTCCGCATGACGGGGATCGACACCCAGCCGCATATGGACTTCCACAGTCGAATCAAACTTTACGAAGTGCGTTTCTTTAACAAGCTTTACCGCCTCTTCAGGGGTATACCAATGCGTCTCATCAATTTTAGCTACTGCAGCTAAATACTTCTTTCCATGCTTTGCCATAATTTCTCCTTCGTGGTGCAAACGGGTGATTGCCACCCTCCCACAGGGTTAGTCTTCTACTACCGTCAAGCCCATGTTCCGTGCGGTGCCTTCGATCTGACGCATCGCACCTTCCAGGTCAACCGCATTCAGATCTTTCATCTTGAGCTCAGCAATCTCACGCACCTGCTTGCGCGTGACCTTGCCAACTTTTTCGCGGTTGGGCACAGCTGATCCTTTGTCTACACCAGCGGCCTTTTTCAACAAGACTGCCGCTGGAGGCGTCTTCAAGATGAATGTGAAAGATCCATCGGTGAAGATGCTGATCTCTGCTGGAATAATTTCGCCCATCCGGTTATTGGTGCGGGCATTATATTCCTTGCAGAATGCCATGAGATTGATCCCATGACCAGCTAATGCGGGACCAATCGGAGGTGCAGGGTTGGCTTTTCCAGCCTGAATCTGCAATCGAACAATTGCTTTAAGTTTCTTCGCCACTTTATTCTCCTTTCGCCGCCAACTCTCGCAGAGCAGCGGTGCGTGGTTTTAGCGGGTGATTATTGGGGACACCCTCCCACTAATACAGCCCACTACAGGGCTGTTCGTGCAGCTATGTTCTCGGCTACTTTAAGCCTTCTCGACCTGTAAAAAGTCAAGCTCGACCGGTGTCTCACGGCCGAAAAAGTTTACCATTACGCGTACCTTGGCACGTTCCATGTCGATTTCCGCTACGGTGCCACGGAAATCATTGAACGGCCCATCAACAATGCGCACGCGCTCGCCCGAACGGAATGTAACTTTGATATGGGGCGCTTCGGCTTCCATGCGCTTGATGATCTGCGCCACTTCCTCCGGGCGGAGGGGTGTCGGTTGGGTACCCATGCCCACAAACCCGGTAACACCAGGCGTGTTACGCACCACATACCAACTCTCTTCCGACATGATCATGTTCACCAGGATGTAACCCGGGAAAACCCTGCGTTCTACCGTACGACGTTTCCCTTCCTTGACCTCGATCTCTTCCTCCGTGGGGACGACAACATCGAAAATCTTATCCTTCATCCCCATCGATTCGATGCGTTGCTCGAGATTGTGGCGAACCTTATTTTCGTAGCCCGAATAACAATGAACCACATACCAGGCGCGACCATCTTCCTGAGGCAGCTCATCAGGCTGTCCAGGATAGGCCTCCGTCACGATTTCGCCGGAATCTTGTGTAACCTCAGGATTTACCACCTGACCAGCTTCCTTTTCGCCATCGTCAAGGGGCTCTTGGCTATTTTCTTCCTGGTTGTATTCAATCATCATAATTGTTAAATCTTCACCTTCAGGCGAATAGTTTATTCGCTAGGTTTAACCCAGGATCACCGCAAAAATCCGAGCGTAGATCAAATCGAGACCGCCCAGGATGAACGCCATTACCACAATGACCAGGATGACTATCCAAGTCAGTCGTATAGCCTCCCTACGGGTAGGCCATGATACCTTCCTTAATTCTCCAATCGTTTCCTGGAAGAATCTCTGGATTTTAAACCAGATTTTCTGGAAGAAATTCATCTCATGGCGAGCAGATCTATTATCAGGCACGGTAATCCTCCATCTACGGGTAAAACGCCGCCTCTTGTAGACGGCGTCATCCGGAAAAGACTCTTTCCCTTCAGGCAGGCCAGGCAGGAATCGAACCCACAACCCCCGCTTTTGGAGAGCGGTGCTCTGCCAAATTGAGCTACTGGCCTATGTGGGGGTGGCTTGTGCCTTCCCCTATTTGGTCTCGCGATGCAGGGTGTGCTTGCGGCATCGCGGGCAATACTTGTTTAACTCAATACGCCCCGGATCGTTGCGACGATTCTTCTCCGTGGTGTAATTGCGTTCTTTGCATTCTGAACACGCCATGGTGATCACCGGGCGTACATCTTTTTTCGAAGCCATTCTAATCCTTTACTCTTGTTTACATTATGCGATGATCTTAGTGATCACACCTGCGCCGACGGTCAGGCCGCCTTCGCGGATGGCGAACTTGGAGCCTTGCTCCAACGCCACCGGCACGATCAGCTCAACTTCCAGGTTCACATTATCTCCCGGCATGACCATCTCCACCCCTTCGGGCAGCTTGATGTTGCCGGTCACATCCATCGTCCGGATGTAGAACTGCGGGCGGTATCCGGTGAAGAAAGCCTTGTGCCGTCCACCTTCTTCCTTGCGCAGCACGTACACTTCGCTCATGAACCTGGTGTGCGGGGTGATCGAAGCAGGCTTGGCCACCACCTGGCCGCGCTCCACATCGGTGCGCTCAATCCCACGCAGCAGGATACCTGCATTGTCTCCAGCCTGCACCTGGTCCAGCTCCTTGTGGAACATCTCGGTGCCGGTGATCACCGATGTCAGGCTCTTCTCGCGCAAGCCCACGATCTCCACCGGGTCACCTTTCTTGGCAACCCCACGCTCCACACGTCCGGTCACCACCGTGCCACGCCCCTTGATCGAGAACACATCCTCGATCGGCATCATGAACGGCTTGTCCGTATCCCGCACCGGCTCGGGGATGTACTCATCCACCACCCGCAGCAGCTCCTTGATGCAGGCATACTCGGGGGCATTCGGATCGGTGCTCGTGCTCTCCAGGGCTAGCAAAGCACTCCCGCGCACGATGGGGGTCGTGTCTCCAGGGAACTCGTACTCGTTCAGCAGGTCACGCAGCTCCATCTCCACCAGCTCCAGCAGCTCCTCATCGTCCATCATGTCCACCTTGTTCAGGAAGACCACGATCGCCGGAACTTCCACCTGGCGCGCCAGCARCACGTGCTCACGTGTCTGCGGCATCGGCCCATCCGGAGCCGCCACCACCAGGATCGCCCCATCCACCTGGGCTGCACCCGTGATCATGTTCTTGATGTAGTCACGGTGCCCAGGCATGTCTACGTGAGCGTAGTGGCGCTTGCTGGTCTCATATTCCACATGGGCAATGTTGATCGTGATGCCGCGTTCCTTTTCCTCAGGGGCATTGTCGATCGTGTAGAACGACCGGTACTCAGCCTGCCCTAGAAATGCACAGTACTTGGTGATCGCAGCGGTCAACGTCGTCTTGCCGTGGTCAATGTGTCCCATTGTGCCCACATTCATGTGCGGCTTGTTTCGCTC
>PQAL01000016.1 GCA_003105035.1 Anaerolineales bacterium
ATTGGTAAAGAGAGCATTCATGCCGCTTACGAACAATTGTCTGACACAATCCTGAAACTATTGGGTACCAGGACGATCTTCATAATGCATTGGGATGAGCAGGATCGGCCAGTAAATATGCATTGCCGTTCAGTAATTGAGCATCCTTATCCTCCTTTGGATGCTATGCAACAGATATTTGCTAAAGGAACTCTCCTTCGCCAGGAGCTTGAGAATCAAAAATTACTCCTGTTTTCCGCAGAGCAAGCAGCAGCACTCCCCTCACCATTGATTGATTGCTTAAAAACAATCGATTATCAAGCGTTGGTGCTTAGCCTGATGCAGGTAGGCCAGGCGGATTACGGAATCCTGGCCATTGCCACATCTAAATCGGTGGAGGATTTAGCTCCTTACGAGCTAAGTTTGATGAAAAGGATGACGTACGACTTGACCCACCTCATGGATGATGCAATCCTGCTGGATCAGCGTCGAGCCCTGGCAACGATGGAAGAGCGTAATCATCTGGCGCGGGAGTTGCACGATTCAGTTGCCCAGGCATTATATGGCGTAAGTTTGTTTACGGATGCTACCCGTTTAGCCTTTGAGTCAAACCGGCCGGAGATCGTCAGGCAGTACCTGGATGATCTTAAAGAAATATCCCAGGAAGCCATGTCTGACATGCGCATGCTGATTTTTGAATTGCGTCCACCTATCCTTGACGAGCAAGGCCTGGCCGCTGCTCTACAGAGCCGACTGGATGCTGTGGAATCGCGTGCGGGTGTCAAGGCGTTATTAAGTGTTGACGGCAATTTCCATTTGACAACCGAGCAGGAAAGCGAGCTATACCGCATCGCTCAGGAGGCACTGAACAACGCGGTGAAGCATGCCCATGCAACGCAAGTCAGGGTGAGTCTGGCTGTACAAAATGACATCTTCCAGATGATGATCGAGGATGACGGGGTTGGTTTTGATCCTAAAGCCGCTGAACAGGCAGGTGGGCAAGGCTTTCGAAATATTCGCGAACGGGCTGAGATTATTGGAGCAAAATACTCGATTATCTCGAAAATTGGAGATGGGACTAAAATTATAGTTAAGGTGAAGCAATGACGAACCAGGAAACCATCATCCGAGTCCTGATTGTCGAGGACCATGTCATTGTCCGCAAAGGGATTCGAGCCCTCCTGGATGAGACCAAAGACATCCGGGTGATTGGGGAAGCAAATGATGGCCTTGAAGCCGTCAGGCTAGCTGATGAGCTGAACCCTGACGTGCTCCTGATGGATTTACTGATGCCGAATATGGATGGGATTGAGGCAACGAGGCAGATCACCCTTATGCATCCCGCGATGCATGTATTGGTACTGACCAGCTTTGTGGGTGATGAAAAAATCTATCCAGCCATAAAGGCTGGGGCGATGGGTTACTTATTAAAAGACTCTGAACCAAGCGAATTAATTAGCGCCATCTACAGAGTCTACCGCGGCGAACCATTTTTGCATCCCATGATTGCCCGCATGATGATGAAGGAAATCCGTGAACAGCCGGTGGTCAAGCCAACCCCAGACCCCCTAACGGCGAGGGAACTGGAAGTGCTACATTTGTTGGCTAAAGGTCTTTCCAATGAAGAAATTGCTGACAAGCTGGTGATTTCCGAAGTGACTGTGCGTACGCATATCAGCCACCTGCTGGCAAAATTATACTTGGCTAACCGTGTTCAAGCCACCCTGTACGCGTTGCGAGAGGGGATCACGTCTATTGACAGCGATAACGCTTGAATATCGCCTGCGTTGAATTCCACACCTGTTGATAATATTTCATAAAACGTTGAAATGAACCTGATGGCGCAACTTGATGTTGATGGAAAGCTCAACATGCCAAGGATGACAGTGTTCTTTTATTTTGATAAAGTTACTATTGGAGCCGCACAAACGGATTTGCCTGGTTGTATTAGGTCATTTCGAGGTGCGATTAACGCCTGTTGAGAATTCATAGCATCTTGTTTAAAGACAAGGCTGTAAGGTTATTAGCTCTCAGGCACCATTCGACAACTACCACCGAATGTGGGCCCGTAGTAGCTGATCGAGAGGTTCACTTTTTGTGAGTTGGTCGACGGGGAAGATAGGTTAACCTAGGTGTTTTATTATCCACTTAGCCAACCGTACTGACCCTGGAATTGAGGTGATAATGGCTAACCAACCGATCCGGGTGTTGATTGTTGATGATCATGCCATGGTCCGCAAAGGGATGATAGCTTTGCTGGCTGCATACCCAGATATCCAGGTGATTGGTGAAGCTGCGAATGGCGCTAAAGCCATTGAACAAGCTGACAAGCTGCATCCGGATGTGATCCTGATGGATCTGGCCATGCCTGTCATGGATGGAATCGCTGCGATTAAGCAGATTATAGAAATTCACCCCGAACAACGCATCATTGTGCTGACCAGTTATATGGGGGACGATAAGCTCTTCCCAGCCATAAAGGCTGGTGCCCTGGGTTATCTTGTCAAGGATGCTCAACCTGAAGAACTGATTGAATCGATTCATAACGTTTACGCTGGCGAGCCATCACTAGATCCGACAGTAACCTGGAGGATCCTGCGCGGTATGTCAGGCGCTGAACCCAACAAACGTTCCGCAGATGATCTCTCGGAGCGCGAGATTGAGGTGTTGCGGTTGCTCTCTCAGGGGAAGACCGACCAGGAGATTGCCAATCAGCTGGTTTTGACCGATGTGACCATCCGGACGCATATCAGCCGAATACTGTCAAAACTGGGGCTCAAGAATCGGGTACAAGCAGCCTTATATGGCATACGAACCGGCTTGGTTTCCTTAGACGAGATCGATAATACCTATTCCAAGGTTGAATAAGTGCAATTAGTGGCTGCACCATCTGAGAATAGCTACGAACAGTTTTATAACGGAGAATGTATTAATCGTGGTGCTGTGAAGGATAACAAAATCAGGCTTCTTCTCGTTGATGATCAAATCTCTACACGGCGGGCATTAAAAGCGTTATTCACTTATGAGCCGCGTATTGAAGTCATTGGGGAGGCTGGTGATGGGAAGGGAGCGATCAGGCTGGCTGGTGAATTGCGTCCAGACCTGATCTTGATGGATGTGAAAATGCCAGTTATGGATGGGATTGAAGCCACCAAACAGATAAAATCTGCATCGCCGGCGATCAAGATTGTAGTTTACACGATGTACTCTGGTAGCCAGAAGGAGGCTTACCAGGCAGGGGCGGATTATTTTCTGATCAAAGGCAGCCAGGGGTTCACTCCCACGCAGATCATATTATCTTTTTTCCCCTGAGCATCAGCAATGATTCCACGCAGCGGGCTTCAGAACTTTTTACACTTTCAAATATTGATCTATACAACGCTCAATACGCTCGATGACAAAGTAACTGAGTATAATTATTGTATTGTGTAGATGATTAGTTCATAAATCGGATGGAGGATGGCATGTCGAATGTACTCGTGATCACGTTTGAAGATGAAAACCAAGCTCTGGCAGTGCTGAGATCGCTGAAAAGCCTGGCCCACCAGGAAATGCTGAGCCTCGATGATGCGGCGGTCATCATCAAAGATGCCCAGGGTAAGGTGCAAGTTAAAAACATGGTCGAGAAAAATGTCAAGGTTGGCGCTGCCGTTGGCGGTGTGATCGGCCTGGCAGTTGCCAGCATCCTTTTCCCTGTAGCCGGGCTTGCTCTGGGCGCCGCTGGGGGGGCGCTTGTGGGCAAATCAGTTGGCACTGGGGTTGATAAGAAATTTATCAAGGATGTGACCGAATCCCTAGCTCCTGGTAACTCGGCCATCCTCTTCCTGGTCAGCCATGAGAATACCGGGATGTTAATCACTGCCCTGGAGCCATACAGTGGCAAGATCTACCAGACTTCGTTTGATAGTGAAGTTGAGGCAGAGCTACGCAAGTCTTTAAAATAAAAATTGAGAAAAAATAATAGGGGCTGTCCATACTTATCAGGCAGCCCCTAGGTAGTTTTAAACCAATTATTTCAGTTCGCCGACTTCAGCTATCGATACTGGTTGCTATCTCAATCATGTCTTGCTGAGATACGTTTTCATCCGCGGTCACCAGTGTCAGGAAAACCTTCCCAACTTGCCAGTACAGGTTCTTTACCTGTAAATCGTTCCTCCAGCTGGAGACCATTTTTCCTCCCCCAGGCTCTTTATTATCCTTGACAAACTCGGTGTCCCACCCGCCCCTGGTAAAGGCAGCCGGATTACCGTTTACCTGGACATCGGTTACAGTGGTGTTTGGCGCGACTTGCATGGGAACAAAATCATTGGTCTGGCTCTCAAGCAAGGTAATGGTTTCACTAGAGGTCAACAAAGGGTCGGATGTATCAGGCAGAGGCCGAGTGACCAGGTAGGTGAGCACCAGCATTTTTTGGTTGGTGTCAAAGTAGGCACTTTGGAACTGGTAGCCTTCAGGCAGCCAGCTGGGGGTCAACACATCCCAGCCTGTCTGACTGGAAAGCTGGTTGAAGTCAATCGTCCCTACCGCGCCAGGTACTTCCGCAGCTGGTGAAGATGACTCGGTGTAAGAGGACGGTGCTTCGCTAGCTGCCTGTATCGGCTTAGACGTCGCTACCGCCACCAGGGTTGCGGGTGCAGAGGTAACCTGGCTGGAAGGAGCAACGGACAATCCCAACCAGGCACTAACTGACGCCCGCACCCCGGGTACGACGAGAATAATCAAGATTAGGGTCAGAATGGCTATTATGGCAATTTGCCATATCTGATATTTGGGTTTACCGGGGGGATTGGTCATTGAGTTCTCCAACAAAATGCTGTAATCAAGTGCAATTATCGAAGCGCCTCATTGCTTGGGAGCTAGCTGGGTCTCATACCTGGTTGTCAGCCGGTTTAGCCTCCACAGGTGCTGGGCGCATGGAACCGTAACGATGGGCAAAGACGCGGGTGATAATCGCCCCAAGGAGGAATATCTGGGCAAAATAATAAAATCCGGTCAGCAAAACAATAAAAGCACCGGTTACCTCGAGGGCCGAGGCAAAGGTGGTATGGGTGATGAAGAAGATCACCAGCCAGCCTCCGATTGTCACCAGGGCTGCGGCGCTGATTGCACCCCACAACACATCTCGCCAGGAAATTTTCACTTCCGGCAAGATCTTATACATCAATGCAAAAGAGAAAGCAGCCATGATAAAGAAAATTAACACGGTGAGCGAAGGCCGAAAGCCAAACCGGGTAAAAAAGGTGCTTAACCAATTTGCTAAAAAACTTAATACGGCAGTTGCCACCAGCAGCAATCCGAGAGTGAGCACCATGAGGAATGAAAATCCCTGCTTGCGAATGGTGCGCAGCATAAGCTGCTCTTTTGGAATGGGCACCCGCCAGATAGTGTTTAAAACAAATTGCAGTTGGTAAAACACACCGGAAGCTGCCACCAGTAAAGCGATGAAACTGACCAAAGAGATGAACCATGAGCCCCCAGAGGACCTTGTAGTCAGGTTGTTGAGCAAGTCCTGAATGACCTGGGTTATCGCTGTACCCAGTGTAGCCTGGATGCTGGTCATCACGCGGTCCAATAATGTCGACCCATCAATAAATATGCCGGCAACGGTGAAGGCGAGGTAAATGACTGGTGCAAAGGAAAACAGACCAAAATATGCCAGAGCCGCTGCCAGTTGGGCTGGCCGTTCAGACACCCAAATTCGGTAGATCTCTTTAACGAACTCCTTCATCGTAAAGATAGCCTTGTTTCTTGCGGTGCCTTTTACTGCGAGCCAGGCTGAGCAGCTTTTTTTAAGTCTTGTACCTGCTCCCGCCAGCTGCGTAGCAAGTGATGCACTGATTCGGCACCAATCACCGGCGATCCATTATGCGGCAAAACAGCAGGGTGCAGGAGGAAAGGATAGTTTTGTGGGCCTCCCATACCACCGTGGTGGCTAGCCTGCTCTTCAAAACCAGCCAATTCCTCAGTCACAGGGTCGTACACTGTGTTTACCAACAAGTCTGGGCAGTTGCCAAAGCTTGATTCTCGGCGCAGGTGGAAAGCAGCATTGGGGCCGAAATTTTCCAGCGGATCGGCTCCTTCAACCTTATCATCCACAAGATAGTGCACGCCCTGCTTTCCGACCACGATATCACCCTGGCTTTCAGTCCTGACCAGGATAAATCCGATTCCGGGATGGTCTTTTAATCCAAGGAGCAGCTCCGGGTAAGCAGTCTGGATTTGCTCAAAGGTCATCCGTTGAGAAGCGTCGGTAAAGTAGATCAGCCCTGTACAGCCCGAGCCCATCACAACCACCTTGGCATTTTCAGCTTTCGTTTCGACTTTATCGGTTGTGATCCCTTCTTGAGCAACTTCAACATAACCATCATGAGACCTTGACGCGAGCATTTTCCTCATCAGCCCTGCTGTGCGTGTGTTGGCATTGGCCGATTCGCTGAGCACAGAATTTAGATTATCCCAGCTATCATTATGGGCATCCGAGTAAAACACATCATTATCATTTTTAATTAACACCTTTACCAGTTGTTCCAAGGTCTGTCCATGCGCAACCTGGAAGGTCGGTCCCTGGCTTTGCCCGTGATCAGCCAGGACGATAATATGATACGGGCGGGGTGCGCTCTTCAGAGCTGCTTCAAGGCGGGCAAAGTAGCGATCTACTTCGTGTAAGGCCTCGAACGTTTCGGGAGCCTGCAAACCGGCAAAGTGATTCAGGTCATCATACCCCGCATAAAGAGCATAAATTGCAGGCACACCACGTAAGAGATCGCTGATCACAGTATAAGTAACCAGATCCTGCAGCACCGGGCCCATAAAGCCTCGCAGGAAGGAGTAGGCAAAATTACGTCTTTTTACGCGGTACTTATCCTTTCGGCGCCTCTGTGCAGAAGCTTGCCATAGTTCTTTAATCACCTCCAATGTAAAGCGCGTGAATAACCTGGCCACCACATATGGGCTGAATAAATAAAAGTAAAAACCTGGCCCCCGGTCGCCCTCCCGTTTACGCAGGGTGCTGAAGGTCAGCATGCTTTCAGTTGCGTCACCTGAGAACATGTTTCCACGCGATGCTCCTCCGTCAGTAAGAAGGCCAATACCCGTGCTGAGGCGTTCCTCGATAGACTGGGCATCCTTAGGTTTACCCGACATCACCATCTTTTTCTGAGTACGATCCCACCAGCGATAAGCTGGCACATCCCAATTGCTCCCCAGTAAAATGCCTGTTTGCATTGCACCCGTCTGCGAAGTGGAATCTGTTTCCCAACTGATCAGTTTATGGCTACCCTGGTCTACCCAGCGTTTCATGGTCGGTGTGTACCCCTTATCCATCGCCATGCGTAATTTCTCAATACCCAATCCATCGATTTCAAGGAACAGGAAGCCGGGCACATCAGTTTTCGTTGGATTGCTTAGGCGCTTGACCATCTGCCTGGTGACGCTGCGGTCGAAACGGGCATCTTCGTCCAAGGATAGCAGTTCACCCAGAACTGCATCAACGGCTGCCAGCCATATGGCGATCCAAATCCCTGTACTCACCGAAGTGATCGTGATCCCTTTAACCATATTACCAATCAACAGCACTAATACACCATTCAAGATAAAGGTAATGATTGGATAAAGGATCGAAGGCAGCCAGGTGAAAAAATTGATAAAAATCCACCAGAACAAGGATTGGGATAGACCCAATGCAATGGTCAGGACCGTTAATGAGGTCAGTGTATCTACCTGGAACCCCGTCATATTCTTTTGCAGAATGAAAAGGGTCAGGGCATGGACTATGAAAACAGCGATTATTTTCACCACAGGGATTTTTTTAATTTTCATCTGTTTATCCATATTGCAGAGATTGTATCTACAGGGGTAGTGAATTATACACTCACTCCCCTTATAAAACATAATCGAAGAACTAACTGCTGTCATCCACGAATTGATGATTTTTATCTTGTGCCTTGTTACATATGTTGAGAACGGCTTCCGCGCATAGCGATGATGGATATATATTCCTGCTCAAAAAATCAGGCAATGGCCAACAGGTGGAATCGTTGTTGATTTAGATAATCTAAGCGGCGATGGCTGGCTCGCCCACCACCAGGAGACTGCGAATGCATATACTCCAGGTGGTTAACTGCTGCCTGGATACGAGGGGAAGGGCTGATAAACCGTGGACATCCTGTTATGGTAACTACAAGCCGGGTAAGTGTCAGTAAAGCTTATGGATGGCAGGAGCATCGTGCAGGAAAATAATATCACACCAGGCGATCAGCCAGGCCTGCACTGGTTGATCGGGCGCCCGGTCAGCCCGTGTTGAGCATCTCAACATTTGTCGAAAACTACATCCACGATCTCATAGTTTGTTTAGCTAGATATCATCAAGCGCACGATGACAAGATGGTGAATAATCGTTATTCTTAAACTAGAGTCGGTATTGTTTATACCTGCTGTCATCCAAAAGGGACAATTACACTAAGAAACAAGAGGATAAGAAATGGAAAAAATAAAAACTCCACTCAGTTCGTTCCGTCGAGGGTTAGGCTCCTCGATCGCGATCTTGCTGGTGGTAGTCATCTTGCTTTCTGCTTGTACCACGAGCACACCCACCCCGCAGCCTACCCAGCCGGTGGTACCAACCTCAGCGCCGACCCCGGTGGTCATTGCTCTCGACCCACTGTATGCCAACCCATGGATCCTGGTGGCGTATGGAGATCCTAATAATCCCACCGTAGTCCAGGGCGGGATAGACCTGACCCTAAACTTCTCCTCCGATAATCAGGTGAATGGATTCGGAGGCTGCAATAACTTTAGCGGTCCCATCCAGGTGGCGACGGATGGCGCGATGACCATCGGCCCACTGGCCACTACCCTGATGGCCTGTGCGGAAGGGATGGACGTGGAGACAGCCTATTTGTCTGCCCTGCAGAGTGCGCGTAGCTTCAATTTCAGCAGTGAAGGACGGCTGCAGATTACCTACGGGCCAGAAACCAGTGCCAGCCAGATGATGATATTTATCGTCGGGAGCCAATCATTGGTTGGCCCGGTTTGGGTCTTGGATTCGATGGGCGATGCTGCTGCACCCCAGGCAATTCCTGCTGGCGTGGTGATCACGGCTGTGTTCTCGGAGGATGGTAATTTAAGCGGACTCTCTGGCTGCAACCAGTATAACGTCCCATATACCCTCACTGATCAGCAGCTTACCCTGGGGGCAATTGCCATCACCCAGATGAGCTGCCCAACAGGCATGGATACTGAGCAGGCTTACCTCTCAGCCCTGGGCACAGCCCAACAGGTGGTTGTCTCCGGACGCAAGATGTCCATCGCATACAACCAGGGCGCCGGTGGATTGAACTTCGTCTCTGTCGCGGCGCCTCTCGCGTATTCATTATGGACCTTGACTGCTGTGAACGGACAGCCTGTCGCAGCGGAGACAAATGTCACCGCCACCTTCACACCGGGCGATGCTGCCAATAGCGGTACAGTCAGTGGATCATCTGGATGCAACACGTACAACGCAGCCTACACCCTTGACGGTGAGAGTATCGCCGTACAACCGCCTACGCTCACCCGTATGTACTGCGCAGAAGGCATGGAGATTGAACAGGTCTATCTTCAAGCCCTGGAGGCATCTACTTCGTATGCGATCTTTTACGACCAGCTGGTCCTCACCAACCCATCGGGTAGCCTGACTTTCGGGTTGAACCGTACCCCCCTGGTGGGTGCGCTTTGGAACCTGGTAGCTCTGGGTGATGTGACCAAACCACAGTCACCAGTGGCGGGCAGCAACTTTAATGCCCAGTTCATCAGAATACCTGGCTCACCCTCGGGAGTCTTGAATGGAACCACTGGTTGTAACGAGTACACGGCAGCCTTTGCTGCTTCAGCCGACCAGATCAAGGTCAACCCACCCGCCAGCACGCAGAATAAAAGCTGCGTTCCTGGCTTGTCAAATCAGGAGCAGCTGTATTACCTGGCCCTCAACAATGCCACCACCTACCACATCTCAGGGAACACCCTCACCATCCCCTATGATGATGGGAAACAGGCCCTGGTTTTCGAAGCGACTCAGGTGACCGAAGCTCAACGGCCTCCGCTGAGCAGCTTAAATGGCACCACCTGGTACTTATGGTACATCGATAATACCCCGATTCTTGCGGGGACCACGATCGTCGCGCAGTTTGCCATCAACGCTGATGGAAAATCAGGAACGATCAGCGGCTCCGCTGGTTGTAACACCTATGTAGCTACTTTCGGGCAACAAATGGCAGTGCAGACCACCTTGAATGCTACCCAAAATTGCAGTACGCCGAAGGGCGTTATGGAACAGGAAAAAGCTTATGTGGCTGACCTTTCACGTGCTTATGGTTACTGGCAAACGGGTGACCAGCTGATCATCAACACTGGCGTGGGCGTGTTGACTTATCGCAACACCAAGCCCGGTTCCAGCTCCGACCAGACCCACCTGTTGGTTGGCCCAACCTGGTATCTGATCTCATACGGAAGTACATATAGCAGCGCAGGTACCCAGGAACCGTATACGCTATTCAAATCTGATGGTACCCTTGAAGGGTATACGGGTTGTAATGCCTTCCAGGGGAAATTCACCACCCAGATCCAGGCAATTATCATCACGAATTTGAACGCGACCCAGTCGGCCTGCTCCAATTCGACACTCCAGGCACAACAAGATAATATGCTTAAAATCCTGGGCAGTGCCAAGAGCTACCAGGTGGTCGAGACCGTGATGCAGATCAACTCGGACAGCGGCGTGCTGAACTACTCCCTCTCACCCCTGCACCGCCAGCAAGAGGTTGCGGCTCCTGTGGCGGCATTCACCGCCCCCGCCGAGGTGCCAGCGAACTCCATCGTGACCTTCGACGCGACCTCTTCAACCAGTGGTGTACCGATTGTGTTCTACGAGTGGGATTTCGGTGATGGCACAAAGGGTACCGGAATAATCGTCCAACATGCGTACAATGCCGCCACAACCCATAATGTAGGCTTGACGATCACGGATGAGCTCGGCAGACAAAACACCCTGTCCAAGCGGTTGGTGGTTTATGATGTAACCGTACCGTCACCTACTCCCACTCAGCCACCGCAGCCAACTGCTACAACCCAACCCCAGGCAACCCCGACTACTGCTCCCACATCCGAGCCCACGGCAGAGCCTACGGCAGCTCCGACTGCGACCACGGAGCCAACCCAGCCTCCCGCACCCGTTCCACCTCAGGCTGCCATCGTCGGCCCCGCGAATGGCTACGTAGGCGAGCCAGTCGGCTATGATGCATCCGGCTCGACACCTGGGAGCAGCCCAATCGTTTCCTACCAATGGAATTTCGGTGATGGCACGTCCACTGGTCCATCCCCCGACTCCGGCGTACAAACCCTTTACAACCAGGCAGGCACTTACCAGGTGTCGGTGGTAGTGACAGATCAGAACGGCCTGAGCAGCAGCGCTACCACACAGATCACGATATCTACCCGCCTGGGAACACCCGTTGTCTATCTGCTAAGCAGTTTAAATGGCAGGGCTTTACTCCCTGGCACGGCCATTACCCTGCAGTTCCTCCAGGGACAGCTGGCTGGATTTGACGGGTGCAACATTTACAGTGGTTCCTACACCGCCACCCCCAACCCCGATGGTTCATATTCACTAACGATCAGCGGCTTGATTGGAGGTGGTATGGCTTGCCCAGTGGAAATCATGGACCAGGCATCGGCGTATATGGCGTTATTAAGTACTGCCACCACCGCCCAGATTCAAGGGACTGATGTGACATTAAGCGCCCCGGATGGCTTCCTGGTCTTCTATCAATCTGGAACATTATCGGTAACTCCTTATTAGGTAGCACGACCGGGCCGTTGCAGATGGGATCTCCCCATCTGCAACAGCCCCTGGCCCAAAGTTGATCAACATTTGTTGGTGTGTTAGGTGGTGACGGTTGAAATGAGGATGACCTCAACGGTCACAGGAGTCACTTAAATGTTTATCATGTACACGAACAAACGTATGGCAATAACCTCTTCACTGGTTGCCTTTGGGATTTGGTATTTCGACGTAAAATTATTACATAGCAGATAAATTTTCCGGCTGAAATACGATAACAAAATCTTGTAAGCATATATCTTGGCTTCTTGGAGGAGGAAAATCACATGATCAGCAGCATCGCAATTGGATCAAAAGTAACATGCAGTAACGGTTTTGCTGGCAGAGTGACTGCTTTGGTCGTGGATTCTGGCACCCAAAGTCTCACCCATATCGCAGTCGTTGAAGAATCGCTCATGCATGGAGAGGAGCACCTGGTCCCCGTCGACAAGGTGGTCAGCTCCACGCGCAGCGAAGTTCAGCTGAGCTGCACCACGGATGATGTTCTAAAGATGGCGCCTTTTACCCCCACCCGTTTTCTGGAAGAAACCTATGGCGATGATGGGTATGCCTACACCCGCCCCTATATGGTGACGTATGACAGCGCGACCCTCACCCCAGATGTGGGGTATGTCACTGTGCAAGACCACCTGGTCCCGCAGGGTTCTGTGGCAGTTCAGAGAGGCATGCTGGTGGAAGCCCTGGATGGCTATGTGGGCCAGGTTGGCGAACTGCTGATCGATCCAAAGACCAACCAGGTCACCCATTTCTTGCTCATGAAAGGTCATGCTGGGGGCAAGAAAGAAGTTGCCATCCATCTGGCTTCGATCGATCGCATGGAGCAAGAAGTCATCCACTTGAATATCACCAAAGACCAGTTGAACGAGCTGCCTTCCTTGCCCGTAAAGCGTACCTGGAATGAGGTGGTTGCGACCGACCTTGAGCTGATGGTTTGGGTTTTCCAGGCTGAAAAATCGGCTGACCAAAGCTTGGACAGGGTCAATGAGTTATCGAAGCAATATAAATTGGAAGTGCTGAATGCGGCGGTACTGACCAAAGATCTGAAGGGTAAAGTGAAGGTCCATGAGCAAAAGAAGGTTGCTTCGAAGGGAAAAGTAGCCTTAGGGGTAGCCCTGGGCAGCCTGGCAGGCTTGCTGATCGGCCCATTGGCTTTGGTAGCTGGTGCAATTGCGGGCGGAGCGGCCGGGAAGAAGGCTGCCCGCAAAGTAGAGGTAGGCTTCTCTGAAGAAAAGCTGCGTAAAATCAATGAAAGCCTGGCACCCGGTGGCTCGGCATTATTTTTGATCGTTGAGCACCGCTGGTTCAACACCCTCGAGCTCGGACTGGCTGAATCTGGCGGGCAGCTGATCCATGAGCGTCTGGCTGACATCACCTATGATGAGCTGATCGAAAAACTGGCTGCTGCAGAAAAAAAAGAACAGGGTTAGTTCTCAAGTAGCCAAAGGCGCATTAAGTTTACTGGATCACACCTGCTATGGTCTCATGGAAGAGCATTAAATTACTGGCTGTTTCCCTGATCGCCCTGCTGCTTCTGGCAGGATGTACCACCTCTGAAGCAGCAGGGACTCCTTCCAATTCTTCACCCAACCTTGAACAAGCCAGCCAATCCCAGCCCCTTGTCCTAACGGATGGTCAGGGGCGTTATAGCCTGGGTGCTCATATTGATATCCTTGAGGACCCAACGGGTGAGTTGACTATTGAAGATGTGACTTCCCCAGAATATGCTGCACGGTTTAACCCGCCTCAAGCTGCTGTGCCTAATTACGGATATACAGACAGTGCTTATTGGATCCATTTCACACTTGATAATCAAACTTCCGTCACGTACGAATGGCTGCTCATGCAGGGTTTCGCCAATACCCACTATATCGACTTGTACACGCCAAGTGCAAATGGCCAGGGTTATATTGAAAAAAAATCAGGATCTCTCCTGCCTGTCTCAATGCGCGACGTGATCAATCCGAATGTTGTTTTTAACCTTACAGTGCCCCTCCAGAGTCAGCAAACCGAGTATGTGCGCATCAAGAGCCAGGCTTCAATGACTATTGACCTGAGCTTGTGGACAAACAGTGCTTTTATCAACACATCGAATCAATCCCTGATCTTGCACTGGCTGATCTTTGGTGGCTTTCTTGCTTTGATGGTATACCACGGATTTTTCCTGGTCAGCTTGCGAGAGCCCATCTACCTCTATTTTTTCATCATGCTCGCCAGTATGCTGGCGGTGCTCCTAACTTACACCGGGTACCTTGGGATATATATATTTCCCGGCATGAATCGCTATGATACAGTGCTTTTTCCACTGTTTATTGCTGTTTTGTATATATCGATCATCTTGTTTTCTGATACTTTCCTTGAGCTAAAAACCCGTTTTCCGATCTTCCACAAGACAAATATTGCCTTCCTTATTTGGTGGGGGATCCTGCTCCTGCTTGTGCCGTTCATAAGCTATCTGAATCTGTCCAGGTTAATGACGCCCACACAACTGGTTACCATCGGAATTACCTGGCTGATCGGGGTCACTGTGATGAGGTCAAGCACCCGCCAAATCTGTTTCTTTCTGCTGGCATGGATTGGTATGGCTGCCAGTCTGGTACTCCTGCTGCTGGTGCGTTTGACCATCATCCCCAGTACTTACTTTAATGAAAATATCTTTCAATTGGGTTTTATCGTGATGGCAGTCAGCTGGTCACTGGCTCTGGCTGACCGCATCAACCTGTTGAAATTCACCACTGAAAAAGCCAATCGCAGTCTCCGTAGCAGCGAACATAAGCTCAGTCAGATTCTTGAAGGATTACCCCTCGGTGTGGTCGTATATGGCAAAGATCAAAAGCCTACCTACATGAACCGTCGCTCTGCTCAGATCTTGACCGACCCTGAAACAGGGAAAACGCCAGATATAACTGCCGGTCGCACCATCGCTCAGGCTATTGAACATTTCTCATTCAAGTTGGCTGGAACCGAGCAAATATATCCTGTGGAACAAATGCCTGTATCTAAAGCATTGCATGGAGAACCAGCTTTTGCCGATGATATAGAAATACGTGACGGAAACAATCATCGTCCTCTGGAAATTTGGGCGAATCCGATCAAGGATGACCAGGGGAATGTCGAGTCAGCAGTAGCGGTGTTTCAAGATATTACCGTACAAAAGCAGGTGGATACCGAGCTGGCTGCATACCGCCAAAACCTGGAGCAAATCGTTAAAGAAAGGACATTTGAGCTGAATGCAGTCAACGAACAACTCCAGCTACGCGTGAAATGGCTGTTGGCATTTAACGAAATTAGACAGTCGATCACAGGTGGTGCAGACCTGTCACAGGCATTTGAAAAACTGCTGCTGGCCATCTACGACATTCTAAAGGCAAAGGTTGTTTTTCTTGTGCGCTGGGATGAGCAATACCAAATGTATTGTCATTCTGCACAGGAGCATATTCCGCCGAGTTTGGAGGAAATAGAACCGGAATTCTTGCATGGAACACCTTTGCGTGAGCAGATCGATCAGGGGAAAATCCTGATTTTAACCGCTGAAGAGGCAGCTAGCTTGCCAACGCAGTTGGGTGTTTGTTTCAATGATATTAATTATAATTCGATGATAATTTCTCCCCTGATGATCCACCAGGTGCCGGGCGGGGTCTTAGGCATTGCCTCAGCAAATACTCGCGAGCACATTGGATTGCTACAGGTGGAATTGATCGAAAGAATTACGTATGATTTGGCTGGCTTGGTCGAAGAGTCGTCCATGCTGGACCAGAGACGCATCTTGGCTGCCCTGGAAGAGCGTAACCGATTGGCGCGCGATTTGCACGATTCGGTTTCTCAGACACTCTTCACGACTACGTTGCTGACTGAGGTTATGCCTCAGGTCTGGCGGCGTGATCCCGAGCAGGGCTTACAGATGTTGGATAAGCTGCGCAGGTTGACGCGGGGAGCCCTGGCTGAAATGCGTACCATGCTGATCGAGTTGCGCCCCAGTGCAGTGCTTAACACGCCGCTGAGTGAGCTATTATCGCAGCTGACTGAGGCTGTCACAAGTCGAAGTGGCCTGCCATTCCAGCTATTTATCGAAAAGATTGATGTCCTGCCGGATGAAGTCCAGATGAACTTCTATCGTGTTGCCCAAGAGGCATTAAATAATGTAGTCAAGCATTCTCAAGCCATGCATATTACCGTGAGCCTGAGCGAGACACCTTTTGACAGTCAGGAGAAAAGCTCACAAAAACGGCGTGTTCGTCTGGTCATCCAGGACGATGGCGTGGGTTTTGCTTCCGGGAGTGAAAAACCCGGCCGATTGGGAATGGGGATCATGAATGAACGTGCAGCAGCGATTCAAGCTGACCTGTCAATCATCAGCGAACCAGGGCATGGTACTCAAGTAACTCTGACCTGGTTCGGTGACACCGCAAATGGAAATTAAAGTATGAACGATAAAAAAATCATTCGTGTCCTGATCGTGGACGATCATCCCATGGTGCGAAGTGGATTAAAGGATTTCCTTGCTGTATATGATTGGATGGAGCCAGTTGGAGAAGCCCAGAATGGTATTGAAGCCGTCGATTTTTGCCGCGAGCAAGAGGTTGATGTCGTTTTAATGGATCTTGTCATGCCACTGATTAATGGCAGCGAAGCTACCCGGCGTATCCTTGCACTTGGCAAGCCGATCAAGGTCATCGTTATCACTAGTTTTCATGAACACGATCTGGTTCAACAGGCATTGAAAGCAGGCGCTTCAAGTTATCTGCTTAAGAATGTCAGCGCAGATGAGCTTGCCAACGCCATCCAGGCTGCCCATGGGGGGTACTCCATCCTGGCTCCCGAAGCAACCAGGGCATTGATCCACACTGATTGCCCGGAACCTCGCCTCGGCAATGACTTGACGCAGACCGAACGAAGGATATTGGCTGCTCTGACAGAAGGTATGACGAATGAAGAAATTTCTCGCCAACTCTCCATCAGTGTATCCACCGTAAAGTTCCACCTGACGAATATATTTTCCAAGCTCGGGGCTAGAAATCGCGTCGAAGCTACCTCGCTGGCCTTGGAACACAAGCTGGTGTAAAGGGATCATTTGTATTCCAAATAATGACCCCATAGTTCTAAATACCTGTACTTTCGGCTAGTATTTGGGCCAGTAAAAACTAGACGGTAAACTAGCCCTTGCACTATTGTGATCTGCGGTCAGCTTTGTTATAGTAGAAACGTCAGCCTTTATTGCACTATAGAACGGCTGACAGCTCTATGTGAATTAGATTTAGACCGCGAAAGAAACCATAAGCTTTAAATCGGGTAGGCAATCTTATTGGGCGGCATCAAGATTGAGCTCGAATATTTATTTTTATATTTACGTGAATTGGTGAGAAACAGTTTTATCACGCAAGGATCGCCCTGCTTATTGGTGATCAGCCCAGGTTGGTGCTGATCATCGATCTTGATTGGATGCACTGGAGTCAATCTATTTATTAAAGATCGAAATTTGTCGTCGGGTCTCTAGCGGAAAAAGTTTTCTGTCAATGATAGCCATCTGTAAGGTTGGGTGGCCCTGGAATATGATCGAACAGTCTTCACAACCGAGTAAGTATTCCCATGTTGTGGGGGCGGAGCATGAGAATATAGCATGTTCCCGGCGTGTATGCATGGTTTGGGAAATTGCTTGATCCCTACAAGGTAGGGGAAATCATGTTTACCGAAAAATCCCTATCACCTACCAGATCTTCTACCTCAAATTGTTGTTATTATTTACTGTTTACCCACCTTGATCAAATAAGAAAAATGTATTCTACAGATATTTTTATTCGGCGGATTCTTGCCCGAATGGCTTTAGCATGTTTTTTTCGGCCTATTAAAGTTCATAATATGTGGTTTATCACTGGTTTTGAGGAGTAAACCTTATGCGGATTATCATTGCTGATCACCACACCCAACATTGCTGGGCACTTAGACAGTTGCTCGAAGGGCAGCCTCAATTTATATTAATTGGTGAGGCGTTGGATGCACCGACATTACTCACCCTGGCTAAAGCTGATCCACCAGACTTGATCCTTCTAGATGGTGACCTGCCAGGCCTGTATATTAGTGAGTTAATCACTCAGCTGCATGCGATTGACCCCACTCCAATTGTCGTGACCATGAGCAGCGAATTTGATAACAGCCGGAAGTTGCTAAAAGCAGGTGCTGATGCTTTCGTCAGTAAAGGAGATCAGCCCGATTGGCTGCTTGAAACCCTTTTCCAATTTGAGAGTCGGTTTAAAACAGATAGCTGTTCATCATTGCATGAAGCATAATCATTCTAAGGTCCATAAAACTTTATCCATTTTACCTAAATCTAACGAAGGAGACTGTAGACATGGCAAATCAGAAAACCAAGAAAAAATTTGAGTTTCCATCTGCATTCGCGATCTTATTCATCTTGCTGGTCGTGATTGCTCTGGCCACATGGCTCGTCCCGGCTGGCCAGTATGATTACGACGAAAATGGCTCACCTATTCCTGGCTCATACCACTCTGTGCCCTCCAATCCACAGGCGTTATTGTCCAGTGCCCTTAAAGGTCCGATCAACGGTATGTACGGTATCCAGGATGAAACCGGCAATGTGGATGTGTGGAACTTCGGTGAGCTGTTTGGCGCTATCGACGTTGCCATGTTTGTGCTGATCATTGGTGGTTTCCTGGGAGTGACGATGAAGACAGGTGCGATCAACGCTGGGATCGCCTGGGTGGTCAGTAAGCTCAAAGGCAAGGAAAAATGGATGTTCCCCATCCTGATGACCATCTTCGCCATCGGCGGCACTTCCTATGGTATGGCCGAAGAAACACTGGCATTTTATGCCTTGATCATTACGGTCATGCTGGCTGCCGGTTATGATGGACTTAGCGCAGGTGCCTTGATCCTGCTGGGCGCTGGGATTGGCTGCCTGGGCTCGACGGTCAACCCCTTTGCGACCGGGATTGCTTCCGGATTTGCCGGCACCACCCTCAGTGACGGGTTGATCGGGCGCGTGGTGCTGCTGATTGTGGGCACGATCATTGGCATCGTGTTCGTGATGCGCTACGCAGAGAAAGTTAAGAAAGATCCCACCAAGTCGTTGATCTACGATATGAAAACTGCAAACGAGAAACAGTTTATGTCTGGCAAGGACGAGGGCACCGACTTTGGAAAATTCACCACCCGGCATATCGTGATCCTGGTCTTCTTCTTCCTGGCTTTCGTCGTCATGGTATACGGGGTGATCCCCTGGGAAGACCTAGGCCTGTCTATTCCAACCTGGTGGTGGTGGTTCCCCGAAATGACTGCCAACTTCCTGTTCTTCGGCATCCTGATTGGGATCATTGGTAAGCTGTCGGAGAAGGATCTGGTGAATACCTTTGTTGATGGTGCCAAGGACATGCTCGGTGTGGCCTTGATCATTGGTGTGGCGCGCGGCGTGACCGTGATCATGAACAATGGACTCATCACCGACACGGTGCTCTACTGGGCTGAAAAGGCTCTCTCCGGGTTAAGCAGTGTAGGTTTTATCGTAGTAACCTATCTGCTTTATATCCCACTGTCTTTCCTGATTCCCTCCAGCTCCGGGCTGGCGACGGTCTCGATGCCGATCATGGCTCCGTTAGCTGGTTTCGCAGGGGTGAATCCAGCGTTGGTCGTGACTGCTTTCCAGGCAGCCAGTGGCCTGGTCAACCTGGTCACCCCCACCTCAGCGGTCGTGATGGGCGGTCTGGCCATCGCCCGGGTGGGATACGGCGTGTGGTGGAAGTTCGTGGGCCTTGTGCTCGCCCTGCTGTTTATTCTCACTATCATTGTTTTGTCGGCAGGAGTGTTGGCTTCATAAATCAACCGGACTGGCTGTTCTCTGGAAGAATAGGAGCAAAATATGGTTACTGATACTGTGAGTTCCCCCCAATATGACAGCAGTGAGCGTCGTGCAATGGGTAAGGCACTCCGCAATCAGGTCCCCCTCACTGCTCATAGTGCCTGGCATCCTGCGCCCGACCGCCGGGATCCGGTTGATATCCTGGAAGAATCCAACCAGGGGCGTGTGCCCGACCTGGTCCCAATCCGGTACGGGCGCATGCTATCGAATCCCTTTGCTTTCTTACGCGGCTCAGCTGCCTTGATGGCTTATGACCTTGCGCCTACCCAGGTTAGCGGCATTCGCGTCCAGGCATGCGGTGACTGCCACCTGGCTAACTTTGGCTTGTTTGCCACGCCCGAGCGTAACCTGGTCTTCGATTTAAACGACTTTGACGAAACCCTACCTGCACCCTGGGAGTGGGATATCAAGCGCCTGGCGGCCAGCTTCGTGGTTGCTGGACGGGCAGTCGGGATATCTGATAACTCCAATAAGGATGCGGTGCTTGCCCTGGCTGAATCCTACCGCTCGCACCTGCGCGAATACAGCGAGATGCGCGTGCTGGACGTCTGGTATTCGCGCCTGGATGATAAGACCCTGATCGCGACTGCTCCCAGCGTCAAAGCGCGTGAATTTCGTGAGCGTGTCACCGCCAAGGCGCGTGCTTCGGTGACGGAGTATTTGTTTCCCAAGATCACCGACGAAATAGGTGGCCACCGCCGTATCGTCGACCAACCACCATTGGTCTATCACATGAAAGAGCATACAGAGATCGAGCAACGCCTGGGCAAGCTACTGGAAGACTATCACGCTTCGCTGCCCGCCCATCTGCGCAAGCTTTTTGACCACTATCATTACGAAGATTTCGCCTTTAAAGTAGTCGGTGTAGGCAGCGTAGGTACCCGTTGCTTCATCATGTTGTTTTTAGCGGATAAGGACGATCCCTTACTGCTGCAAGTCAAAGAAGCCCGCCAATCGGTACTGGAAGCTTATGCGGGAAAAAGCGAATATGAGCACTCTGGCAAGCGCGTGGTAGTTGGTCAGAGGTTGATGCAGTCTGCCAGCGATATGTTTCTGGGCTGGCTTACCGGTGCGGATGGCACACAATACTATGTCAGGCAGCTACGTGACATGAAATTCTCCGCGTCATTGGATGCTCTCAAAGCCGACGAGCTATCCCGATATGCGGCGATTTGCGGATGGGTGCTGGCGCGTGCTCATGCCAAAGGCGGTGATGCCGCCATGATCTCAGGCTATCTGGGCAAGAAAGATACATTTGATGAGGCGCTCAGCCGTTTCGCCAAAGTTTATGCTGACCAAACTGAGAAAGACCATGCTCGCCTGGCCAAAGCTGTAAAAAATGGTCGTATACAGGCGATCACCGGCTATTAGGAGTATAAATTTTCTGAACGAGGAGGTGTCAGATTGATAGAGATACTTGACCAATCCACACCCACCTGCCTGGTGGTGCGCTTCAGCGGAAAAGTGACCGGACAGGAGTACCAGCAGTTTTTAGATGCAATGGGTCTTCGCCTGAAAACCGAGGAAGAGATAAGCCTGGTGTGTGTATTGGAAGGTTTTAGATTTTATGGAGATTTTGAGTCAGCCAAAAAAGATTTGAAATTTGGCTTCGGCGGCTATAAACATATCCACCGGGCAGCTTTCGTTGGTGATCAAAAATGGATTGAATGGTTTGCACGGCTGATCGATCCTTTTACAAAGACTGAGGAAAAGTATTTCCAAGCTGATCAATTCAGTGAAGCGGTTAAGTGGACCTGTGCATGATTGTACGCAGATAGGTTTATTGATCACCGAATATAATTCGAAAAATATTATCAATTAAACAAAGGAGATTTAAACATGGCTTTCAATTTACGTAATCGCAATTTTCTTAAAGAGCTTGACTTCACTCCTGAAGAGTTGAAATTCCTGCTCAGGCTTTCTGCTGATCTCAAGGCAGCCAAATATGGTGGCTATGAAAAGAAAACCCTGGTTGGCAAGAACGTCGCCCTGATCTTTGAAAAAACTTCCACCCGCACACGCTGTGCATTTGAAGTGGCCGCCTTCGACCAAGGTGCCCAGGTCACCTACCTCGGACCAACAGGCTCGCAGATTGGTCACAAAGAATCGATGAAAGACACAGCCCGCGTTTTGGGACGCATGTATGATGGCATCGAGTACCGCGGCTTTGGGCAAGAGCTGGTGGAGATCCTGGGCCAATATGCTGGCGTTCCAGTCTGGAATGGCCTGACCGACCAGTTCCACCCCACCCAGATGCTGTGCGATATCCTGACCATGATGGAGCATAGCGATAAGCATCTGAATGAAATTGCTTACTGCTACTTGGGCGATGCACGCAATAACATGGGCAATTCTCTGATGGTGACGGGTTGTAAGCTGGGCATGGACGTGCGCCTGTGCGCCCCCGAGGCCCTGTGGCCCGCAGAAGACCTGGTGGATACATGCAAAAAGATCGCCAAGGAGACCGGTGCCCGCCTGACCCTCACCGAGAGTGTGGAAGAAGGCGTTAAGGGTGTGGACTACTTGTACACCGATGTGTGGGTTTCCATGGGTGAGGCGAAAGAAGTGTGGGACGAGCGCATTAAGCTACTCAAGCCGTACCAGGTGAACATGGATGTTGTCAAGAAAACCGGTAATCCCAAGGTCAAATTCATGCATTGCCTGCCAGCATTTCACAACCGTGAAACCAAGATGGGCGAGGAGATCTACGAAAAGACTGGCCTGGAAAGCCTGGAAGTCACCGAAGAAGTATTCGAGTCGGAGTTTTCCATCGTCTTTGCCCAGGCTGAGAACCGCATGCATACCATTAAAGCGATCATGGTCGCCACATTAGGAGATTGAGCTACAGGCTAAGAGGTGTGTACAGGAGGGGATTTCTCTGATGTACACACCTCAAAATTATCAAAAGCATTATGCGTGACGAGAGAAAGTATGCCTCAAAATTTTGATATCCAGCTGGCTACCCAGGAACCGCTATTGAAAGCGGCCTTAATCGAGTTATTGCGCATTCCAAGCGTCTACAGTGAACATACCGAAGGCTACCCTTTCGGTCCGGCGGTTGACCAGGCTCTGCGGAAAGCC